>NZ_JASJSI010000055.1:0-28177 GCF_030237085.1 Stenotrophomonas maltophilia group sp. Smal32 | reverse complement strand
ACGCCAGCATCGGCGGCTGCACCACCGGCCTGCGGGTGCTGGCGGTGTCCTTGAACAGCATCCACCACACGGCAATGCCAAGCACCAGCAGCGCAGCCAGCACCAGCGCGACGGTCACCAACAGCTGGCGGCCGCGCATGCCGGGCTCCGGCCGAGGGGGTTGATGGGCCGTCATGCCTCAGCCCTGCGCCTTGCCGGTGACCAGGCCGACCTGGGCCAGCTCCAGTCGCCGCAGCAGGTCCAGCACCTCGACCACGCGGGCGTACTGCACCTGCGCATCACCGCGCACGATCACCGGGAAATCCGGCGTGGTCGCGCGCTCGGTGCGCAGCCGGTCTTCCAGCTCGGCCATCGTCACCGGGTAGGCATCCAGGAACACCTGGCCGCTGGGGTCGATGGTGATCGCCTTGGTCTTCGGCTTCTCCAGCGCGACGCTGTTGCTGGCCTTCGGCAGGTTGACCTCGATGCCGGGGATGGAGGCGTTGCTGGTCAGGATGAAGATCACCAGCACCACCAGCAGCACGTCGACGAAGGGCGTCACGTTGATGCCCTTCTCGCGCTTCTTGATGCCGAACTTCGCCTTCTGGCCCATGGCGCGCCCCTCAGCCCTGGACCGCGGCCGGGCCGCGCCCGTCCTGCTCTTCGGCCAGGCGCGCGGCGAACTCGTCGATGAACACCGCCATGTCCGCGCCTATCGCTTCGGCGCGTGCACCCAGATAGTTGTAGCCGAACAGCGCCGGGATCGCGACGCCGAGGCCAGCCGCCGTACACAGCAGCGCCGCGGCCATGCCCGGCGCCACCGAGTTGATGTCCACCGCGCCAGCCATCGCCGCCACCACGAACACCAGCATGATGCCGATCACGGTGCCGAACAGGCCCACGTACGGCGCGCCCTCGATGGTGGTCGACAACCAGTTCATGCGCCGCGCCATCGATTCCTGCTCGCGCACCATCACCGCATCCATCGAGGCGCGGATCGCCGCAATGGTGGCGCCACTGAGGTAGCCACTGTTGCCATCGCGCTGGTGGCGCTGCTGCATTTCATCGATGGCCACCTGGTAGATGCGCCACAACGAACCGTCATGCATCGCGGTCGGCGCCTTTCCCTGGCGGTCCATGTCGGACAGGGTGCGCAGCGGCACGCCGGAAAGCTTGCTGAAGCTCTCGGTGAACACTGCATTGGCCTTGCTGGTTCGACCGAAGTGGCGCCCCTTGGCGATCATGATCGCCCACGACAGCAGCATCATCAGGCCAAGGATGGCGACCACCACCCAGGCGTCGAATGGCATCGCCTTGAGGATGAAGGCGAAGTGGCTCTGCCCCGCAGATTGCTCGTCGGCACCGTAGCTGATCAGGCGCGAGTCGGCGCCCTGCGCGGTGGCATCGGCCAACAGCAGTGCCGCCGGGCGCGCGACGCGTGAGACCCGCAGTTCATCCAGCGCGCCATCGAAGTTGGCCAGCGCCTGCGTCGCACCCGGTGCGTCGGCACCCACCACCGCTGCGGTGGTCAGTGCCGGCAGTTCACCACTGAGCTGGGCCACCACGCGACCGTTCAGATACAGCTGCAACGAACCTTTCTCGGCGGTAAGCGCAAGATGCGCCCACTGCCCTTCCGGAATTGGCTGTGCCGGCGTGCTGCGCTGGCCGTTGAGCTGCACGAACGGCACACGGTTGTCGATACCCACCACCAGCTCGGCACTGCCATCACGCCGGGCATAGATCGCCTGCGCGGTGGTCAGCGCGCCCGGCTTGATCCAGGCCGAAACGGTGAGCGGCGCGCCCGCTTCCTGTGCCAGCGAAGCGCTGGCCGGCAGCGGCAGCGGGCCGGTCCCGAGCTGCACGCCACGCCCGATCACCGTGCTTTCCGCTGCGGGCACCACCGCGCCGGCCGTGTTGCCGTAGGCCGTGGTATCGCGCGCCGGCGCATTGGCTTCGGCAAAGTGGTAGACCAGCGTGTAGTCCGGATCGAACACCTGTTGGCCATTGCCGCTGGCCGGTGCCTTTGGGTTGCCGTAGTACATCCAGATTGTCTGCGGCGCGCTGGCGGTCAGTGCCGGCACGTCCACCCAGACCAGGGCCAGGCCCAGGTTCGGGTCGAACTGTTCGATCTGATGGGCTAGCACGGTGCGTCCGTCAGCAGAAACGAAGCGCAGGTCATTGCCGCCCTCCTGGGTGCCATCAAAACCGAAGTTGCCGGTATGCAGGCGCAGCAGCAGCGGTGTCCGCCCGGGGTTACCGGCCAACCCCGCACCCTGTGGGCCGGCGTCGACGGTGATCGGCTTGCGGTACTTCCATTCGGCCTGCCACCAGTTGGCATCGGCCGCGGCGGCGGGCAGCGCGATCAGCGCAGCCAGCAGCAGCAACATTCGGGAAAGCAGACGGTCCATGCAAAGGGTCTCCGGAGAACGCATCTCAAGGGAAGGGTCAGTAGCTGGTGCTGATGTTGAAATGCAGGCGCGGGTCGTCCTTGCGCGTGACCGGGCCATCGGCGTAGGGCCAGGCGTAGTCCAGGCGAAGCTGCAGGTGCTCGCCCAGGCGCAGCTGCGCGCCCAGGCCGACCGAGGCCAGGTTGTACTTGTCACGCTGCTCGGGCAGCGGCTGGCGCAGGCGCAGGTAGGCCGCGTCGGCAAAGCTGTAGACACGCAGGTCGGTGCCGCTCCACAGCGACCACGCCGGGGTGCGCCATTCCAGGCTGGCCAGGCCGCCGTAGTCGCCGATCGCCTCGGCCGACAGGTAGCCACGCACGGTGTACATGCCACCGGCGGCGAACTGCTCGGCCGACACCAGGGGCGCATCGGTCACCTGCAGCGAGCCGCGTGCGTACCACTGCCAGTCGCTGCCGAAGGTGTGGGTGTTGGCCACATCGGCCTTTAAGGCCACGAAACTCGGGTCGGCCCAGTAGCGCTTCTGGTCGAAGGCAATGGCGTCGCTGCCGTAGCCGAACAGGCGGCGGGTGCCAGCCACCAGCTGGGTGTTGATGCTCAGCTGATCCTGCTCGCCCTGGCGCACGCCGACGAAGGCCAGGGTGATCGGTGCGTACTTCAGTGGCGTTTTCAGGCTGTCCTTGCCCATCTGCGTGTCTTCCTCGGTGTCCTTGAAGTCCACGCCGAGACTGAGCTGTCGCCACCAGGCACCGCTGCCGGGCAGGCGGTAGTTGAGCTTGAGGCCGATCGAATGACCGTTACCGATCACATTGGTGCCGGTACCCGCGCCTGCACCGCCTTGACCACCCGCATTGAGTACGCGGCTGTCGGATTTGTAGCCCGAGGCCTCCAGGCTCCACGGCGTGCCCTCGAAGGGCACCGTGTAGGAGGCAGAGAACACCTTTGCCTGGTCCATGTCTTCCGGCGCGATGAACACGCCGATGCTCGCGCTGTGCCCACGCCGCCACAGGTTGTCATGGGCCAGCGATGCACTCAGCCGCAGCTTCTCGGTATCGGCGCTGTGGTCGTTGTTGAGCGCCGCACTGGCGCGCCACGGCGACTTCTCCTCGACCTGCAGGTCCACATCCATCGTGCCCGGCACCTGGCCCTCGCGCACCAGCGGCATCACCTGGCGGCGGCCCCCTTCGTTCAGCGCAGTCAATTCCTTCTGTGCCTGGTCGAAGTCCGGCACCTTGCCTTCCGCCAGCGCCGGCACGCGTTCGCGGATGCGCTCGGGCGATTCGTGCTTCGTTCCCACGACCCGCAGTTGGCCGATCGGTGTCTGCTGTACCTTCAGCAGCACCACGCCACCACTGACCTGCTGCTCGGGCAGCTCCACGTAGACCGACTGGTAGCCCGCCTGCTGGTATAGCGCACTGACGGCATCGCGTGCCTTCTCGACATCGGCCAGGGTCTTTCCCGGGCCGAGGAAGGGCTCGACCGCGCGCTCGATCTGGCGCGGATCGAGCACGGTATTGCCGCGTACGATGTATTCATTGATGTTCACGCTGGGCGCAGGCGCTGCCTCCTGCGCGAACAACGGCAGCGGCATCGCGGCCAGGGCCAGCACCAGGGGATGCAAGCGCAGGGGAAGGCGGACGGCTCGGCACGGAACAGGAGTCATCGAAGGCATCGCGTCGTATCGAAGAGAATGGCCATGGAGCGGCGCGTGGGTCTACCAACAGGACGTGTACGTCGCGTCAAAACCGCCAACAGTTTTGTGACAGCACTGTCATCTTTTGACAGCGCCGCAACGCACGCAGGCGGACCCTGCCTTCGCCACACGTCTTCATTGCAGAACGTCGATTGCTGCGGGAGATTCGAGATGCGTGAATCGTTGATGGCGGGCCTGCGCGCTGCCCTCACCCTTGCGCTGTTGCTGGTGTTGCCCCCGGTGCGCGCTGACGAGACGAAGAAGCAGGAAGACGCCGCGCCCTGCATCGAAGTACAGGTCAATGGCGAGCGCATTCCGGCGTGGGACTGCCTGCAGCGCAAACTTGCGCCGGCATCGAAAGCGGCGAAATCACCGGCGCTTCCGGAGGCCGAACGCCTGATGCAACAGCCCGGCAACCAGCTGATGCAGTACAACCTGGAAGGCACGCGACAGCGCATGGGCGATGCCTTTGGTCGTTCCCTGGTGCCACAGCGCCCGGCGCGCTGAGCCAGCGCCTTTGTAGAGCCGAGCCCATGCTCGGCTGTCTTTGCATTCATCGGCGATGCCGCGCAGGAGCAGCCAAGCGTAGGCTCGGCTCTACAAGTCAGCCGGTACGATGCCCTCGGTCGGCACCGGCGGCAACTCAGGCACCGGCAAGCTGCGCGATTGACCGGCCTGGTTCAGTTCCACTGCGCTGGCACTGATGCTGGCCAGTACCGTGCAGGGTCCGAGGCGTTGGCCTGGTGCGTACGCCTCCGCGGGTCGGCCATCCACCGACAGCAACGCCAGCGGCGCGTGTTCACCGGCCATCACGCCGAGCACCACCACCTCCGTCTGCACTGCCCCAGGGGACAGCAGCCGTACCAGCGGCAGGCTGGCCATCGCGTCGAACATCGGACGTACCGGCGGCTCTGCATGTGCTTCGCTGGCAGCCGCGATGGGCGCCACCGCAGACAGGGTGACGCTCCAATAGGCCACCACCGCCAGCAGCAGGGTCCCCGCCAGCAGGGTCAACATGCGATTGCGATCCCAGCGCCTGCCATCCATGTTCCGCACCATCGCCACGGTCGTGTCCACCTACGCTAGCAGCTGTGGCTGACGCTTTTGTTTCATCATGCCGCCCTACGCTGGCAGGCATCGACCCGGACAGGAGGCAACGTCGATGCAGCGCGTGCCGCGTGGTTTCACCCTGCTGGAACTGATGGTGGTGCTGGTGATCATCGGCATCTGCACGGCCGGAATCGGGCTGGGCCTGGGCAGCCTGCTCGACCCGGGCCGGCAGCTGCGACAGGAAGCCGAGCGGTTGGCGCAGCGCCTGCAGGTGGCGCGCGATGAGGCGCGCATCGATGGCCGCCCCCTGCGTTGGCAGGCCGACGCCACCGGCTATCGTTTCAGCCGCCGCGAAGGCAGCGGTTGGGTGACCGTTGAACGCGATGATCTGCTGCGACCGCAGAAGTGGCAGGTGGCGAGCATTGCGGTGCAGCCCGCCAGCCCCATTGAGCTGAGCCCGGAGTGGATCGGTATCGCCTGGGAGCTTGGATTGTCGCTGGAGGGTCGCACACTGCGTCTTCGTGATGATGGCAGCGGACAGTTGCAGGTCGTGCAATGAAGCAGGCGGCACGCGGATTCACCCTGATCGAAGTGCTGATCGCATTGGCGATCGTATCGATTGCACTGGCGGCGGTGATGCGCTCGGTGGCAGTGGCGACCGACGATCAGTCACGGCTGCGTGACCGTCGCCTGGCACTGTTGTGCGCGCAGGATCGCTGGCAGGAATTGCGTCTGAGCGGACAGGCACCGCAGGATGCCCGGCAGCGCTGTGTGCAGGGGCGCGGCAGCTTCCTGGTGCTTCAGCATCTGGACACGGGCGGCGACGGCCAGCCTCAGCTGGAACTGAGTGTGGTTGCCGAGGATGCTCCCCGGCAGTCGCTGGCGCGGATGCAGTTGCCGTGGACGGCGGCGCAATGAGGCGCGCCGTCCGCGGCTTCACCCTCATCGAGGTGATGATTGCGATCACCATCATGGGCGTACTGGCGCTGATCTGCTGGCGGGCGCTTGACAGTGTGGCCAGCAGCGACCAGCGCCTGCGCCAGGCCGATGCCGAGACCACGACGGCACTGCGCGTGCTGCAGCAGTTCCAGCGCGACATCGAGATGCGTGCAGACGACGCGTTGATGAATGGTGCAGTGCGGCCATCGGACCGTCCGCAGCGGTTGTTGCCGCCGTCGCTGGTGAGCGAACGGCATCCCGATGGGAGCTTCGCGCTGGAGATCACCCGCAGCGTGGGCAGTGATGGGCTGCACTGGCAGCGGGTGCGCTGGTGGCGGCAGGGCGCGACGCTATGGCGGGCCAGTGGCGCCGCTACCGACCGGTATCCACTGCCCGCGCCGGATCTGTCGAAGGGAATTGTGGTAGCGCGTGAGGTGCAGCGCTTCGATGTGCGGGCGTGGCAACCGGGTGCCGGGTGGGCGATGTTGCCCAGCGACGGCGAAGTGTTGCCGGCCACCGGACTCGAGCTGCGGTTGGGCCTGCGCGATGGGCGTGGGCCGTTGAGTTATCGGCGGGTGCTGGAGCTTTAGGGTGCTTCCTCGCAACGCATCCACGCATGGCGTGGAACTACTGCCGACCAAGGTCGGCACCTACCGTGACACATTCGCGCGTCGCGCCTGCCGCCGGGCGCGCTCCTGCACCCGGCGGCGCCGTGTCGGTGGTCCTCACCGCTGATGGCCGCTCCCTGCCCTCCGTGCCGTCCTGGCTGGGGCCGCCACCGTTCCGTGGCGGCTGGCCCGATGCTGTCCGTTCTTCCGGCCCGATCGCATCCACGCATGGCGTGGATCTAAGGTGGGTGCCGACCGTTGGTCGGCACGGCTGCAAGAGGGCTACCGGCGCTGCGTGCCCTCGTCGCGGCTGGCCTGTGGGAACTGGAAAGCACTGTTGGCGTCATAGCCGCTGTTGGCCGTGTTGCCACGCGCCGGCGGGTTGATGCTGCTGGTGCCACTGCCGAAACCGAGGATCTGCACGCTGATCACCGACGGCTGGTTGCGCCGTGCGTCGTCCTGGCTCTTGCGCATCACGTCCTGTGCGGCCTGGCTGGCACTGTTCGCTGCCGCACTGGCCGATGCCAGCGCATTGACGTTGACCGTTGCCAGCACCGGCAGGCCCTTGCTCTCGCCCTGCACCTGGATGTTGGCCGCGTTGAGCACCTGTAGCGCGGCCAGATTGATGTTGCCCGAGACACGGATGCCGGCCTCGCCCGCATCGATGGTGCCCAGCGGCGCGATCAGGTCGACGTCGCCCGGCGGCACTTCGGCAATCGGGTTCAAGGTGGCGATGCCTGCGCCGCTGGCCGGCACCTGCGGAGACAGCACCACATTGCCCCAGGTGTCGTAGACACGACGCGGCGGGGTATACACCAGCGTGGTGCGCGAACCACGCCCGGCATTGATGTCACCCTGCTCGGACCAGGCCAGGATGTCGCCGCCAAAGGTGGTCATCACGCGCGAAAGGCCCAGCAGCACGCTGTCCTGGCTGAACAACCGGATATCGCCTTGCCCCTGGGTTACCAGACCTGCTGTCGACGGGGGCACGACGCCCTGCACACCCACCACGATCTGCCCGCCGGGCGCCATCAGCTCGATGTTGCCGCCAGCCTGCGTGCGCACGCCGGAACCGCCATACATCACGATGTCACCCGTGCGCACAAGGCTCGCCCCATTGGCATTGCTGTCGGGCAGCAGCGTGGCGATGGCTTCGCGTCCCCGCAGGTAGGAGCCGAATCGAGGGCTCTCGGCGTCGTTGTACTCGCGCCCACCCTCACGCAGTTCCGCGTAATAGACCTGGCGCAGGAAGATGCGCTGCTGTTCGCTCGGAAGCGCGTCGAACGCAGTCAATGCATCGGCCCCCTCGACACTCATGCCGAACCGCTGCAGCAGCCACTGCTTCAACTCCTTGTCGTAGATCTTCACAACTTTTCCGGGCTGCGATGCCAGCGGCTGCGCCGGATCCGCCAGACTCCCGGACTGCAGATAGCGTGCGCGCAGTGCATCGAAATCGATGTCCCGATTTCCTGCGGTGAGCGACACGCTCGCGCCCGGGCGGGTATCGCCCTGGATCAGGCCACCGGTGGTGGTCACGCTGCCCTCATCCTCGAAACGCAGCTGCCGGCCCGCACTCACCTCCACGTTGCCAGGCCCGGCCACGCGCACCGTGCTGCGTACAACGTCACGTCCCGCCTGGACGACCGTAACATCGGTAGGCGAATTGTTTATCGCGCCGATGCTCGATACCAGGATATCTCCGCCAGCCTTGACCCTGACCGGCGATGCTACATCGATCCAGTTCAGCTGGCTCCGCGCACCGGCAGGGTTGGCCAACGACCACTGGCTTCCGGTGCGCAGGCCAACAATGTCACCCCTCACAGCATAGAAGCGGTCTGGCGCGCTGGCGGCGCTGCGTATTCCACTGCCAAGCAGGGCATTGGGCCCAAATGCGAACAGTGGCAACTGCGCCTGCGGATCCACCGTCACGCCGTCGGCGGACGCATTCCCGATCACGGTGGTGCCCGCCACTGCGGTGTAGCCCGGTGCGAACGGCGATGGCAATCGTATGTCCGCGCCGGAGCTGCTGATCTGGGCGCCCTGCGGCTGGCCCAGAATCGAGTCCATGGCCAGCACCTCCACCGCCCCATTGGCCGACGGCGCTGCCAGCAGCACGTCATACCCGGTTACCTGTGTGGTTTTCCCCAAGCGGATGCTGCCGCTGGCCGCCAGCATCCTCAGCTGCGACGGATACAACCAGTAGCGCACGTCGCCGCCTTCCAGCAGCGGGAGCTGCTCGGCAAACAGTTCGCCGTTCACCAGCACCGGGCGGGTGGTGCCGCTCTGCTGGCCGGGCGCCAGATCACCGCCGGCGGCGATCAGGTTCACGGCCGTATTGGCCGTCCACAGGGAGAACCAGCTGCTGGCCGCTGCGGTACGTCCGTCCCCAAGCGACAGGGCGTTGAAATTGGCAACCGGCACCCGGCCGGCATCGGCCACACCGGCCAGCACCACGTCGCCGCGCGCCTGCAGGGTCGCCACCGAGTCACCGAGGACCAGGACCGGCCCGCCCATCGCCTCGCCCATCTGGGCGCGGAACGGATCTTCCTGCCGCAGGCCCGCATAAGGGGCCACGTAGTGGCTCTCGTTCGTGGCGACGCCACCAATGCGCGCTGCCTCCACCTGCATATGCCCACGCAGATTCACCAACGTCCCTGCGAGGGGAAGGTTCGGGGTGTTCGCCGCCGGCGACGTTGTCGTTGCTGCCAGGTTCGGGTTCAGCGCTCCGCCCAGCCGCACCGACAGGTCACCACCGCCGGTCAGGTGCACCGTGCCGTCCGCATCAACGCGTCCGGTCGAACCAACAACCGCTACCACGCCATCCGAATGGCGGGCACGACTGCTCATGGCGCCGAAGTTCTTCGTCGCACCGGCATTGCCTCCCGCTTCCAGCGTCAGATTGCCACCGCCCAGCGTGCCGAACCCCACGAAACCGACCATGCGGGGGCCGGTCAGCGACGGGCGCGAGGTATAGGCGCCGAAATTGATCCACCAGCTTGTGGCGGAGGACTTCGCTGCCGCGCTGGCGTCGTTGCCCTGCCGCCACAGCCAGTTGCCCACCGCACCGGCAGCGTAGCCGGCGACTTCGCCGTACGAGCCGAGCGGCGTTTCGAAGCCAACTTCACCTTCCGCATCCCACAGGTCCCCACGGACGTCGCGACCGGCGGCGATGGTCAGATTGCCACCGTGGTCCGGATACCACGCCTGCCAGGCGCCAAGGGCCGCGTCGTAACGCGTGTCGAAGCGCGTCGGCCCCAGCAGATTGTCCTGGCCCGGCGCGGCCGCCCGCTGTGGGTTGAAGGCCGCCTCACGCCCATTGCCGAGCGAGGTCGGGGCACCAGCGGTGTACACGCCGTAGCCCGACATCATGCGCACGTCACGGGCCGCCAGAAGCTGCAGATCGCCCTTGCCGGTACGCAGTACGCTCCACAACGGCGTGGCGGTCTTCGCGCCGTAGGTGGTCTTCTCGATCAGCTGGCCGCCACCGTAGCAGTAGCCGGCGCTGGCGCAGAATTCCGCCTCGGTCATCCCGAAGATCGCCGCGAACTCCTTGGCGGACCTGCCCACCGCGGATTCGTCACCCAGCCAGTCCAGCGAGCCCTGTTTGTCCACCAGCCGGGGAGCAGGCTCGCAGTAGGGGCCGAAGCTGCACAGATCCTCCTCGCTCATGCCCAGTTCGGCGGCCGCATCCTTGATCGGAATGCCCGCACGCGATGCATCACCCCACATGTCGATGGAGCCCTGCTCGCTGAACACCTTGTCACCCACCCACTCGCTGGTCTTGTGGACGGTCGTGATGGTGCCGTAGTGGCTGTCGGCCAACACCACGTCACCATCCGCGCCGGGGCGGCGCAGGCGCGGGTCGGCCGCGGTCGTGTCGGCACCGGCCACGGCCAACACGTCCCAGGAAGTCGTACCTTCCGGCAGCATCGGGGCCAGCGCCCAGTTGCGCCCCTGGCTGCCGCTGGCATCGGCCGGACGCAGGTTCACCGGCTTTCCATCGGCCAGCTTCACTGCTGTCATGGAAGGAATGAGCGAACCAGGGGCCAGCGCGATCGCGCCGGACAATTCCATGGCCTCGGGCAGTGCCGCGCCCGCCGGCCACTGCTGCGCAGCCAGGGTTGCCTTGCTGGAGAGGCGGAAGCCCGCGCCGAGGCGGTCACCGGCGACCAGCTGCAACGGCTGCTGCAGCAGCGTACCGGCGGCCAGAACCGTGCCATCGGCGGTCGTTACCGCGGACGGCAACACCATCCCCGCCGGCAACAGCAGGCGCCCACCCAGCCGCATTTCCGCCGGCAGCACCGTGCCGGCAGGCAAATCGGTCTGTGCGAAAGGAATCGCATAGTTCAGGACAGCTCCCTTCGGGAAGCGCGTCCTGGCCTGCAGCGTCACGCCATCGATGGGTACCACGATGTCGCCACCCAGCGGCGTGATGCGCGTGGTGTTGGTATCGGCGGTTTCACCCAGCAGCCAACCTGCCTCATCCGGGCTGGCCGGTGGCGGCGCAAAGCCATCGTTGATGCTGCCATAGATGTTGATGTCACCCGCAGCACGCAGCACCATCGCGGCCGACTCGCCAAAGCCGCGACGGGTGGGATCACTGCGGTTGGCCTGCGGACCGTACCGGTAGCCGGAAAGATCCAGGTCGCCGCGAACGGTCAGGCTGCCGCGGGGATTGTCGCTGGACACCTGGCCAACGATCTCCACGCCTGGTCGTAGCCGAACCTTGCCCAGCGCGCCCAGGCGCGCGGCAAGGTCGGCATTGCCGAGGGCGGCATTCATCCAGGCTTGGTTGTGCGGGTCGACCACCGTGTCCAGCCACTGCTGGGTGATCTGCTGCGGCCGCTGACCATTGACATCGGGTGTCAGCGCCAAGGGCGCGTCGGTGTATCGGCGGAAGGCATTGACCAGCACGTCGCGTGCGCCCATTACCTCGACGCCCGCATCGGCGCGCACGGCTGCGTCGTCAACGCCACGACGCGGCACATTGAGAGTGAAGGTACCGCGTGCCACACCGTCATTCTGGCCCGGCGCCGCGCCTGCCGGCACTGCTGTACCACTACGTAGATCCACCCGTGCACGGCTACCCAGCACCACCTCGCCTTCGCGACTGGTCAACTCCACCAGGGCGCGGTTGGTGCTGTCGATGATCTTGCCGTAGCTGTCCACGCGCAGACCGCTGCCGTGTGCATCCAGCTCGGCGTCCACCTGCAGGCGGTCACGCGCCGACAGGCGGATGCTGCCCACCTGCTCGCCACTGGCGTCGATGCGTCCATTCACCCGCAGGCTGCCGCCATCGAGGCTGAGTGCCACGTTGCGGGCCTTCACCGTGTCGGTCACGGTCAGGTCACCCCGCTTGAGCTGGAAGCTGCGCGTGCCATGGAAGCCACCCTCGTCCAGCTGGCGGTTGAGTTCGGAGAAATCGCCCAGGTGTTGTGCGCGCAACATCAGCTCGCCGCTGTCATACGGCACGGTGCTGCCACCCATTGCCAGCCGCCCACTCGCGCTGCCGCGCAGCGTTCCGACCAGTTCAACCCGGCCTGAGCCTTCGCCCAGAGCGTTGATGCTGATCCGGCCGCCGCGGTTGTTCAGCGCCGACACATCGATGCGCGACCCGGCTCCAGCCAGCACATCCCCCTGTTCGGCGGTGAGTTCAACATCGCCACCCCAGCTGTACTTGTCGAGGTCATCCATGCGCACCCGACGTCCCGCCACATCGACAACGGCGTTGCCACCGAGCGTCAGATTGCCGGTCGCCGTCGCCTGCAGACGGCCCGATGCAAGGGCCAGCGTGGAGTCGATCAGGATGTTGCGCGCCTTCAGGTCCAGTTCGGCACCGAGCAGATCATTGCTCGCAGTATGGCCAGCTCCGCTGATGCGAAGATCGCCGCCGGTACGCACCTGCAGGCGACCGCCTGCCGCGCCGGTCAGCAGAGGCGCCTGTATGTCCAGTGCACCCCCGCTGTACTGCCAGCCACTGCCTGCCTGGTATGGCCCCTGGGTCTGATACACGTCCAGCCCGCCCTTGCCGGCAAACTGCACCTGCTCGGAAGCGCGCAGAGTCACGCCATCGAAGCCGAGGATCTGGCGGTTCGCGGGCACTTCCGAACTGGGTCGCGTGTAGGGCGCGCGGCCCAGGATCAACGAACGGGTACTGATCTCCAGCAGGCCATGGCCAAGACGATCAACCATCGGCGCTCCTGGCGCCTGCGGTGTACTGTCGGTGAAGTTCGTCGTCAGTGCCTGGGTGCCATCCCACACCAGCGTGTCGGCGAAAATCCGCGCCTGATCGCCGGCGCTGCCATAGCCATGAATGGCCGGCGCACCCAGCACCAGCTCGCGCAGGCTGCTGTTGCCTGTGGCCGGATTACGCGTATCCAGGTCGACGTTTCCGAACACGTTGATCGAATCACGCGCGGTCAGGCTGAGCGTTTCCAGCGCTGGCGTACCTGCCGCCGTATTGCCGCGCAGCAGCTGCTGCAACGTCTGCTGGTTCAGTGCCAGCCCCTGTGGAAGCGCCCCTTGAATTGCCGCCGCCTGCAGGGCAGTGGCATCACCGAGGTTGATGGATGTCATCGAAAGCCCCAGCCGGCGCGTTCCGTAACTCACGTTGTCGCGAAGCTGGAAGCCGCCCTCGGTGCTGGCGTTGATGCTGCCTTCGGACAGCAACCGGGTCTGCCCGCTGCAGCTTCCGCTCTGACAGGCACCGATGTCGATCGCAACCTGTGCTCCGGCTCCGCCCGACAGCAGATTGGTCTGCCCATTGGAGACCGCAAGCAGGCCGACGTTCGCATCCAGCTTCATCAGGTAGCCATCGGTTGCATCGTATGCCGGGCGGCCACGACCCACCGAGCTGATCGTCGCACCCTGTTCGACGACGATGCCAGCCCCTCCAGTGCCTGTGCCCAGCAGTACTTCGGGCGCCAGCAGAGATGCGCCAGAGCGCACGAGCACACCCTTGCCCGGTGCCGAGACGTTGAGCGTCCCCAACAGGCTATCGTTGGGGCGAAGCGTGACGCCGATCATCAAGCGCGATGGCTGCAGCGCCGTCAGCGCGTCGGCGAACAGCGCCGCTCCACTGGTTGAGACTGCACGCTGGCCCACTGCCAGGATCTCCAGCGATCCGCTGCTGGTCACCACCGACACCGTACCGCCGAAACCCTTGCTTCCAGCGGCTGCGGCAAACCGGGTGGCACCCTGCATCCGCAGCGCGCTTTCCGCCGCCAGTCCCGCGCCTGCTCCCAGGTTCAGCTGCAGGGTGCCCGCATCCACCGACTGCAGGCCCCGCGCCACGCCGCGCCTGCTCGCATCATCCAGTACAAACTGGTTGTAGCTGGTTTCGTTGTAACCGGAATGTCGGCGCACCACCTCCGCCGGTGTCAGCAGCAGATCCGTCCAGAGCGGCGATGCCGATGGGCCAAGGCCCTGCGCCTGCTGTCCACTCACCCGCCAGGACCCGGTGCCGGTTGCGGTAGCGCCTGCCTGCCGGGTGCCCTGCGCGCCCACCTCCACCCGGAACGCGCCAGGCTGCAGTGCGTAGGAAGCCGGCAGCAGGGTATAGGTGCCCGCAGCCAGCCCGGGTACGCCTTCAGGAACCGTTATGCGCTGGCCGATGGCAGGATCGCTGCTGCCATCGGACAGGCCCAGCGGCGCGACCTGCCCACCATGGCTGGGAACGATGGCGTAGACCCCATTGCTGCTGGCACTGAAGGTATAGGCGGGATTCGCCTCCGCCAGCGCGTGCCTGCGCACATCCACCGAACCGCCGCGGCCACTGACAAAGCCGGCACCGGTCAGCTCGCCGCCACCGGACAGATCCAGCAGCGCGCCGTCGGCGATGTCGATCGTGTTCCCGACCAGGTTGATGCCCGCCGACGCCGCACTGTTGATCATGCCGATCAGCCCGGGGGTGAAGTCGTTGCCGTCGACGCGCCAGCGCTGGCCGTCAACCGTTCCTCCGAAAGGAACACTCAGGCCAGCCGCACTGCTTGATGTCACACTGCCGGGCAGCAGGTCGATACGGGAGCCGGTTCCCTGCGGGCCCATGCCACCAAGTGTGAGCTGGCCCAGTGGCGCACGCACCACCCCGCCCTGCTCGACCTTCGCCGCGACAAGTGCAAGCGTGCCGAACACCGAATCGACCACGGCCGGAACGGCCCCGCTGGCGCGGATGCGCAGCATGCCGTTGGAGTCCGTCCAGTCATTGCGACCACCCAGCACATCGTAGATCGAGACCGCGATGCGCCCCTTGGTGCCTGCAACGGGATAGATCTGCGCAGCGGTGATGTCCATGCTGGACGACCCGAGCAGCTGCGTGTCGAAGAAGTTGCTGTTGCCACTGACCTTGGCAAGCAGGCGCAGGTCACCCGCGCTGGCAAGATTCACATTGCCGAATGCAGACAGATCGACCGTGTCACGTACCTCCAGCAGCTGCGTCGATGCCGTGAAGGCATGGCCCTGTCCATTGGCACGAGGCGCGCGCGGCGCAACGAAGGGATTGTTGGAGGTCTCACGGAACCAGCGCGCCTGCGCCAGACGAAGGTAGGGGGCCTGGAAATGCAGGCCGGCGCCCGCCGCGCTGCCTTCGGCCATGCCCATCGCTGCGTCACTCAGGCCATACAGGCGTACGCTCTGGCCGAGGCGCAGATCCACATCGCCTTGCGCGCGGAGGTCGGCAAACAGTGAAAGGTGATCGAAACCGCCAGACTGGACCTGTGCCGCCGAGAGCTGGGCGCGCCCGAACTGCAGGGCTTCCGGGCCGCCAGGGTTGGCGGCGCCATCCTGCTGCACAAGCGTGATCGCGCGCGGCCCGGTTTCTGCGGCACCCGCGTTGGCGCCAGGTTCGTACAGACCGCCACCGAACGCGATACCCAGCGTGCCACCCTGGGCACCCGCGCCACCGGCGGCAGCCTTCAGTGTGCCATCCAGGTAAAGGCCATTGGCCGAGCGCAGGGTGATCGTGCCGCCATTGCTGGCAACGGTCTGGTCACCCTTGCCTTGCACGGTCAGCGTCTCGCGGGCGCCCGATGCGTCCAGCACGGCGCCTCGCTCGATTACCACGAAGGCATCGGGTGGACGGTTCTCCAGTCCGTCCCGCGACTCCCAATCGAGAGTGCCGCCGATGCCGATGCTGCCGCCTGCGTGCACGAGGCCCTGATAGCGACCGCTGGCGTCCCGCTCGGCATGACCGTCCCCTGACACATCAAGCACCGCACCACTGCCGATGCGGTAGGTCAGTGGCACGCCGCCAATCTGGTAGCGCTGCAGGCGGTCCCGCACGTCATCCAGCAGGATGCTGCCGCCACGGGCAATCAACGCCCCGGCCACGTCCAGGTTGCCGGCACCGCGCAGCTCGATCGACTGCCCGGAATCCACCTGGACCACGGCGCCCTCACCAATGCGGACATCGCCACCGGTGGTGTTGCGCTGGGACCGCAGCAGCACGCTGGCACCACGGCGCTGCGTCACCCCACCCGTGGCGGGCTGGGCCTCATACAGCGGAGCCGTCCACGCCTGCAGCCCTTCGTCCGCGGACGTTGCGCTGGCCGCACCCTCGCGCACCCGCAGGCTCGGGGCCAGCACGTTCAGCCGCGTTCCCGCGGCGACGTCCAACCCGGCATGACCATTGATGTCGTAGCGGCTGAAGCCACTGTGCAGCAGCGCTGGAGACAGCCACAAGCTGCCCTCGCCAGGTTCGCTGTCTGCCAGTACGACATGGCCGCCGGTCGCCAGCTGAAGCGTACCGGCCCCACTGCTGCCCAATCCGCTCAGTTGTCCTGCCAGCTCCAGGCGTCCACTGCCATCGGTGCTTACCTGGCTGCTGTCCGCCAGCAATGCGATGTCGCCGCCCTTGCCACCGCTCACCTTGCCGTTCAGATCAACGCTGCCGCCGCCATCGACACGGATGCGGCTGCCCGCCGCGACGATCACGTCGTGACTGCTCTCGATCTTGACACGGCCTCCATTGATCCACGGACGCACACCTCCGGCAGCCTCGTCAAGGCGCTGGTTGGTCCAGCGACCATCGAGGTCGACGACCGCCTCCGCACCCAGCGTGATCACGCCACGTCCGTTGGCCTGCACCACCTGCATCCTGCCGGTGGCATCGGCGAGGAGGTTGCTGGCAGTCAGGGTTCCGCTGGCGATGCGCAGCGAGCCATTGATGTCCACGCGCCCTGCCACCAGGTTCAGCTGCCCACCTTCGGCCAACGACAGGGCGCTTTCCAGCGTGATGCTGCGCGAGCTGGCCAGATCCAGCCGGCCCCATTGCTGCGCGCTCAGCTGGTCGGCATCCAGCCATACGGTGTTGCGCCGGCTTTCATCCAATGCGCCCTGCAGGCTCCAGCTGCCCGCAGCCGCGGCGGGTTTGCCGATGCGCACCTGCGAGTCGAACGCGGCGTTGCGGCCGCTGCCATCGAAACGTCCAAGCCAGAGCTGGGCCCCCCGCCCCACCGCTGTCTGCGACTGCGTATAGCCATCACTGTTGCTGCCGGGCGCACGGACCTGCCGCGAACCATTG
Organism: Stenotrophomonas maltophilia group sp. Smal32; assembly: GCF_030237085.1. Classification (NCBI taxonomy): domain Bacteria; kingdom Pseudomonadati; phylum Pseudomonadota; class Gammaproteobacteria; order Lysobacterales; family Lysobacteraceae; genus Stenotrophomonas; species Stenotrophomonas maltophilia group sp. Smal32. The sequence continues at coordinate 10,984 of NZ_JASJSI010000055.1, read as the reverse complement.
AATACCGCAGTATCAACCTTGCCTTCCAGGACCGCCGTGGGCGCCGAGACCAGCAACCGGCCAGCGTCACGCCCCACGGTATATCCGTTCTCGTAGCGCGATTCCGCACCAATCAGGGGGTTGCGCCATGCCTCGGTGACGCCCCATCGCGCCTGCTCCAGCTCGTAGCCTCGATACAGGCCGGCAAATCCACGATCGGCCGGTGCATCATCGAGCAGGTACAGCTGGCCATCGTTGCCACGCAACCAGCTTTGCCTGATCGTGCCACTGGCTACGTCCAGGCTTCCCCCGGAGAGGTTGATGCGGGAGCCGCTGCTGCTGACCACTTCGCTGGCGGCCAGCTGCACGGTACCACCCTGCGCCGCCCATTCGCCGATCGAATGCCCCTGGTTGCCCAGATAGCCACCCACCTCCAGCAAGCCACCGGCGGCATACCAGCGCTCACCTTCACTGCCGCCGGTTCCGGCGGGGAGCTGGACAAGCCCGCGGCGATCGACCCACACCTTGGTGCTTGCCAGCTTGCCGCTATCGCGGTTGTCCGGCGAATCGCGCAGTTCATTGCCCTGCACGTTGATTTCCAGCTGGTTGCTTTCCATCGCAACATTCACGCCAGTGGCGCCGGACACGTCCAACCGTGCTCCGTCGGCCAGCAGCGCACGCTGCTGCGCATCCACCACCACCTGCCCGCCGGTCGCCAGCGTCAGCGATCCACGCTGGGCTTCCACGGTTCCACCCGACACGATCTCCACGCGCGACTGGTCACGGCGGTCCTGCAGGCGGGACAGGTTGTCGAACGCGCCCTGCGCTACGGTGCTGCGCACCCCGTCCTGCAGCGCCGACTGCTCCAGCAATGCCTGGCGCTGACTGTCCAACGCCGTCGTCTTGCCGTCATCCTCCAGCAGGATCGCCGTGGTCGAGCCCTCGGCGAGGGTAACGCTGCCCTTCTTGTCAGCAGCGGACGTCAACAGGTGCACCGTGCCGCGATGGTTCAGCGTGCTGGTCGCCACCACCACGCCTGCCTGCTGCACCGTGCGCCCGGCGAGGGTGACGTCACCTTCGCGCGCCTGGATCAAGCCACTGTTGCGGACATCGCCAGCCGTACTACCCGCCACGAAGCGGGGTGCAATCTCATTGCCCGCCGTGGTGGAGGACGTGTTCTGTGCCGTGCCGACGCCGCGGCGGATCACGAAACTGTCGCCGGCGGCGAGCTGCGCCTGGCCCTTGCGCGTTTCGATCTGTCCCGCATTTTCCACGCTGCGGCCTGCCAGAAGTACATAGCCGCCGCCACGGGTGGCCGTGTTGGGCTCGTGCGTGGCGATGCGGGCACCGCGCTCGACCATTACCTTGCCGAAGGCATCGATAAGTGCATCCGAACTCGCATTGACGCTGTACAGACCCTGCTCGTTGAACTGCGTATCACTGATGCGCGCGGCGGCAGCCAACAGATTACGGACGTTCACCTGGCTATTGTTGCCAAAGACAACACCATTGCGGTTGGCCACGAAGACGGTGCCATCCGCCTTGAGTTGACCCAGGATCTGGCTGGGGCGCGCATTGGGATCATTGACGCGGTTGAGCACCGCCCAATCCGGGTTCTGCACGAAGTTCAGGGTGGTATTGCCACCCACGTTGAAGGTTTCCCAGTTGAGGATGGCCTTGTCGGCGGTCTGTTCGATACTGACGAGTACGCGTCCGTCACTGCCCTGTGACTGGCTGGCCTGTCGCGCGTTGATCCAGCCGCGGGTCAACGGATTCTCATCAACGTTCAGGCCGTCCTTGCCAAGGCCGTCGGCAACCACGAAACCAGCGTCGCGCCGTGCCTGACGGGCCTGCTCCTGCAGCCGTTGCTGCAGCGCGATGGCCTGCGCTGCGGTGCCCAGGTTGTCGATCGACTGCTGAAGTTTCTGCCGCGCGGCGTCCTGCTGCTGCGCGGGCAACTGGAACTGGATGGGTACGCCATTGGGCATCCGTCCACTCTGTGCAGCCGCACCCTGCGCCGCGCCACGGTCGGCAAACCAGCCCGGGCTGAACGCCTGCTGGGCTTGGCTGGCCGGCGCCACTGCCGTACCCAGCGCAACAGCGACAGCCCACGCCATGGGGTGGTTGCGGCGCGGTGAGGACGGGCGGAATGCGGTCGTGAGTGGGTGCGACATCGGAACCTCTTCAACCTGGTTGGGTGGCCGCCGTCGCGGCGCTGTCTGGAAGATGGGCATCACTCGCCCTGCCCTTGTTAGACGGGATCGAAAGCGTGAAGCCGACATCAAGAAGGCAACGCGCGGGAGCCGGAACGCAGAAGGCGCCGGCATTGCTGCCGGCGCCTGTTCAGGCCTGGAAGTAAGCCCTGCGAGCGATTACGGACGGCCGAGGCCGGCGCAGGTGCTCGGGTTGTTCAGACCAGCGGTGCTGCCAGCAACCACGAAGCGGGTACGGATCGCATCGCGCCAGGTGGCGGTCAGCGGAACGAAGCCGTGGGCACGCGAAGCGGCATCGTTGTTGCCGTTGTAGTGACCCAGCAGGAAGCTGCGCAGCGCGGTGGCCACAGCGGTGGTCTTGTAGCACTGGCCCAGATCGAAGTTGGTGTAGCCCACGATCGGGTAGCCGACGGCCGGCGGGTTGGTGAAGACCGGCACCCAGTTGCGCGGATCGTTGGCAGCGGCACCGGTCGGCGGGGCGACGGTGTTCAGCGTCGCCTGAACGCTCGGATCGTTCGGCGAGTAGCCGCGGACCTTGGCGATCTTGGTCGCGTCATCCAGGTTCGGAACCACGTCCGGGCCGATGTAGCCGATGCCGCCGGTGGTGGCATAGACCTTGTCGTACAGCGGCTGGCTGCCCAGCGCCGACGCGGTCACGAAGTTGACCGGCAGGGCCGAGAACTGCTTCCAGAACTCCTGGGTGGTGCTGAACTTGCCGCCGATCAGGTTGGTTCCGGCAGTGTCAGCGGCCGAGCAGGCGCTGGCGAGGAAGCGGGTCAGCAGTTCGGTGGTGCCGCTCTTCTCGTTGCGGTAGACGACGGTGATCGGGCCCGAACGGCTGCTGTCGACGTCGCTCCAGTTGGTGATCTTGCCCGAGAACACGCCGCACAGCTGGCTGACGCTCAGATCAAGGTTGCCACCGGCACTGTTGAACGGGATGGTCACCGAGGTGCCGACCGAAGGAATCTGGATCAGCGGACCGTAGGTCGGGGCGAAGTTGGCGGTGTAGGCGGTGATCTCAGCGTCGGTCAGGACCGAGTCGCTACCGGCGAAATGCACGGTGCCGGTGGTATTGAACAGCTGAGCCTTGTTTTCCAGGAAGGCCTGCTTGCCAGTGCCCGAACCGGTCACTTCATAGCTGAAGGTCGACGGCAGGATGCTGTCCGAGGAACCTTTGTACAGCTTGGCCGGCAGCGAAGCGCCGCCGCCCTGCACGAGCGACTGGGCCGAAGCGGCACCGGCGGTGGCGAGCAGCGCGGTGGCAACCAGCGCGGCCAGGGTCTTGTACTTGTTCATGATCTTCTCCTGAAGGGTTTACTGCGAAGGGAAACACCGAGGGAGGAACGGTCACTACACGCCTGCTGCCGCCGAGGGCCTCCCAGCCCACTCTGCGGCGACGTGGCTATGCTGGTCGCCGCCGATGACAGGCCGCTTAAGAAACCTGTGGAAGATCGAAAAAAGGTGTGGAGGATTGTGTGGAGAATCGGCTGGATGGAATCGACTGATGGAATCGGCCGGCTAGAGCCGACTGGGTAGAGTCGACTGTTAGTCGACTACCCTTCACCCGCAGTAGCAGTACGAAGCACGCGCTCTGCGCGCTAGTCGACTAACAGTCGACTCTACCCGTGATGCGCTTTGCGCATCATTGCACCAAGGGGTTGAGGATGTCAGTAGATCCACGCCATGCGTGGATGGATCACCCACCACGCGGGCCGTACGACGTATCCACGCATGGCGTGGATCTACTGCACCAACTGATTCATTTCCATGATCGGCATCAGCACGGCCAGCACGATGGTCAGCACAACGCCGCCCATCACCAGGATCATGGTCGGCTCCAGCAGTGCGGTCAGCGCCATCGCACGACGTTCGATCTCACGCGAGATCGTCTGCGCGGCGCGATCCAGCAGCGGTGCCAGCGAACCGGTTTTCTCGCCACTGGCCACCAGGTGCACCAGGATCGGCGGATACACCTTCTGTACCTTCAATGCCGCACCCAACGCAGCCCCTTCGCGCACGCGTGCGGACACGTCATCGGCGCAGCGCGCCAGCAGCGCGTTGCCGAGGGTCTGTCGCGCCGCCTCCAGTGCACGCAGCAGTGGCACGCCGGCATCCAGCAGGATCGCCAGTGTCGAGGCGAAGCGCGCACTGTTCACGCCCAGCACGAAACGCCCGACCATCGGCACCCGCAGCAGCACCGCGTCCCAGCGCAGGCGCAACTCGGGCCTGCGCAGAGCCAAGCGCCAGGCCACCACCAGCGCAGCGACGCCCAGCCCCACCCACACGCCCCAGCTGCGCACGAATGCGCTGGCCGCCAGCATCACCTGGGTCAGCATCGGCAGCGTCTGCCGCGCCTGCACGAACGCCGTCACCACCTGTGGCACCACGTAGCTGAGCAGGAAGATCACGATCGCCACCGATACCAGGCTGATCGCAGCCGGGTAGATGAAGGCGGTCAGCACCTTGGCCTGCAGCGCGTTGCGTTCTTCGATGTAGTCGGCCAGGCGCTCCATCACCCGCGCCAGGTCGCCGGAGTCTTCACCTGCACCCACCAATGCCCGATAGATCGGCGGGAAATCAGGTGGTCGCGCGGCCAGCGCCACGGTCAGGCGCTGGCCGCCGCGCACATCGGCGCGCACTGCGGTAAGCGACTGCGCAACATGCGGGCGCTCGGCCTGCTCGATCACCGCACTCAATGCACCTTCCAACGGCAGGCTGGCGGCCAGCAGGCTGGCCAACTGGCGCGTGGCCCAGGCCAGCTCGCTCGCGGACAGCCTGCGAGCGCCCCAGCCACTGCCGGCACTGCGCGCCGCACTCACCTGAACAGGAGTCAGCCCGCGCCCACGCAGCACCTGCCGAGCACCGCGTGGGCTGTCGGCATCCAGCTGCCCTTTCTCGATGCGGCCCTGCGCGTTGGCAGCCTGGTAGTCGAACAGTGCCATGCAGGCCTCAATCGTCGCCGGTGACGCGCAGGATCTCTTCCAGCGTGGTTACCCCGCAGTCGACCCAGCGCTGGCCGTCCTGCCGCAGGGTACGCATGCCGGCACGCCGCGCCGCCTCGCGAAGCGCGGGCTCACCCTGCCCTTCATGGATCAGCGCACGCACGCGATCGTCCACCACGAACAGCTCGTGGATGCCGGTTCGCCCCCGATAGCCGCTGTTGGCGCAGGCCGCGCAGCCCACCGCGCGCCACACGGTTCTGCCATCGCCGTCCACCTCGGCACGCCGGCACTGCATGCACAGCCGCCGCACCAGCCGCTGCGCCAGTACGCCGCGCAACGACGAGGCCAGCAGGAACGGCTCCACGCCCATGTCGGCCAGGCGGGTCACCGCCGAGATCGCATCGTTGGTATGCAGCGAGGCCAGCACGCCGTGGCCGGTCAGCGACGACTGCACGGCAATCTGCGCAGTTTCCAGGTCGCGGATCTCGCCGATCATGATGGTGTCCGGATCCTGGCGCAGGATCGCGCGCAGCGCGGTGCCGAAGCTCATGCCGATGCGCGCATTGACCTGGATCTGGCCGATGCCAGCGAAGTCGTACTCCACCGGGTCCTCCACGGTGAGGATGTTGCTGGTGCTGCTGTCGAGCTGGCCCAACGCGGCGTAGAGCGAGGTGGTCTTGCCGCTGCCGGTCGGGCCGGTCACCAGCACGATGCCGTGCGGCTGCCGGATCAATCCGGTGAACGTGGCCAGGGTGTCATCAGCCATGCCCAGGCGCTGCAGCTGCAGACGGCCGGCATCCTTCTCCAGCAGTCGCAGCACGGCGCGCTCGCCATGCCCGGTCGGCACCGTGGAGACACGAATGTCCAACGGACGCCCACCCACGCGGATCGCGATGCGCCCGTCCTGCGGGAGGCGCTTCTCGGCAATGTCCAGATGGGCCATGATCTTGATACGCGACACCAGCGCTGCGTGCAGGGCGCGGCGTGGCTGCACCATGTCGCGCAGGGTGCCGTCCACGCGGTAGCGCACCACCGAATGGGTCTCGAACGGCTCGATGTGCAGATCGCTGGCGCCATCGCGCGCAGCCTGTGCCAACAATGCGTTGATCATGCGGATCACCGGCGCATCGTCCTGCGCATCCAGCAGATCGGTGACCTCCGGCATGTCCTGCATCAGCCGGTCCAGATCGACTTCGCTTTCGGCGGCACCGACCACGGCAGCGGCATCGCCGCCGTCACGGTATTGCTCACCCAACCGCTGCTGCCAGGTCGCGGCGTCCAGCGCTTGGAAGGGCAGCGGGCCATGCCGGCGGCGCAGTTCGGCTACGGCCCACGCCGCGGTGTCGGCGGTGCCCAGCAACACAGGCTCGCCGCCCGCCTCGGACAGCATCACGCCATGGCTGCGCACCCAGGCGTACGGCAGCGGCGCGGTGGCGCTCACGGCCCGATCACCAGTTCCGGCGTGTAGCCCAGCCCGCGCAGCTGCTGCAGTGCCGGGTCCAGCGTTGACGGATCGCGCGGCAATCGCACGCGCAGGCGTTGCCCGCTCTCGCCGGGCGTCGCTTCGGCATAGGCCTGCAGGCCCAGTGCCCGCACCTGTGCCACGACCTGGCTGGCACGCGCCGGGTCCAGCCCCTGCGCGAACTGCACCAGCTGGGCATCGCCGTTACCGGCCGGATACAACGCCGCCAGGCTGGTGTTCTGCAGCGGCTGACCCTGCCCATCGCGCGCATTGCCCTGGCCGAGGACAGACAGGTCCTGCGGCGGCAGCTGTGGTGCGGACAGCGCTGGCAACGCCCAACTCTGAACCGGCTGCGCGCCGGCCTGCGCGTTGCGCATGTAGTCGTAGCGGTCGCGGGTCAGGCGCTGGCCGGCGGCGGGGTCGCGCACCACGTGCGGGCGCAGGAACACCATCAGGTTGGTCTTGGCGCGCTTGCGCGTGTCGCTGCGGAACAAGGCGCCCAGCACCGGGAGCTTGCCCAGCCCCGGCACCGCATCACGGCCATGGCTGACGCTGTCTTCCAGCAGGCCACCCAGCACCATGATCTGGCCATCGTCCAGCAACACGCTGGTATCCAGGGCGCGCTTGTTGGTGATGATACCGGCCGTGCTGTTCGCGCTCTGCGCGTCGATGCTGCTGACTTCCTGGTAGATGTCCAGCTTCACCGTGCCGCCCTCGGAAATCTGCGGGCGCACCCGCAGCTTCAGGCCGATGTCCTCGCGCACGATGGTCTGGAACGGGTTGTTGCTGCCGCCACCGCCGTCGGTCACGTAGCGGCCGCTGACGAACGGCACGGTCTGACCGACCATGATGCTGGCCGCCTCGTTGTCCAGCGTCATCAGGTTCGGCGTGGACAGGATGTTGGCGCCGCCCTTGCTCTGCAGCGCGTTGGCCAGCGCTTTCATGTTGAGGATCTGGCCGACACCAGGAAGGTTGATGGTGCCGTCGATCACGCCGATCTTCAGGCCATCCTTGGGCAGCACGTCCAGCGTGGTGCGCGCGGTGGTGCTCAGCCCGCTGCCGCCGGTGGCACCACCGAAGTGGGTGCCGCCAAAGGTGCGGCCATTGCCCAGCATCCACTGCACGCCCAGCTCGGCCGCATCGGTCTGGTTGACCTCCACGATCAGGCTCTCGACCAGCACCTGTGCCCGGCGCTGGTCGAGCTGGTCGATCACCCGGCGCAGGTTGCGGTACACCGGCTCCGGCGCCGAAATCAGTAGCGTATTGGTGGCCACGTCCGCCTGCACCGAGACCCCGTTCTGGCTGAAGCCGGTGCTCCCCGCATCTATCGGATCGCGCCGGCTAGGGTCCAGCCGCTGCGATTCCAGCGCATTGCCTCCAGTCTTGGCCTGCTGCGGCTGCGACGGCTGCGCAGGCGTGGAACGGTTGGCGTCACCCGGCAGTGGTGTGATGCCTTCATTGCTGCCCATTGCCGGTGCATCGCTCTGCCCGGCCACCACGCCCCGCAGCACACCGGCCAGCTGGTTGGCCTGGGCATTGCGCAGGTAGACCACATGCAGGTTGCCGGACTCGTCCTGCGCGCGGTCCAGCTTCTCCACCAGCTGCCGCGCCAGGCGGGTGCGACCGGGACTGCTGGAACGCAGCAGCACGCTGTTGCTGCGCGGGTCAGCCATCACCACCACCTTCTGGGTAGGCTCGGCGCCCTGCGCATCCAGCAGCGGCGCGACCATCGCCGCCACGTCAACGGCAATGCCCTGCTGCAGCTTCACCACATCGGTGTCCATGCCGGTCGGCGTGTCGACGCTGGCGATCACCCGTGCGATGCGCTCCAGGTTGTCGGCATAGTCGGTGATCACCAGGGTGTTGTTGCCCGGGTTGGCAGTGATCGGATTGTCCGGGCTGATCATCGGCCGCAGCACTGCCACCAGCGCAGCCGCGTTCTCGTAGCGCAGCGCAAAGGTGCGCGTGGCGATCTCGCCCCCTGCACCGCCGCTGCCCACGCGGCCACCGAGCAGCTTGGCGTCGGCCTGCGGCACCACCCGGCTGACCCCGCTGTTCTCGACCACCGCAAAGCCACGCATGCGCAGTGCGCCCAGCAGCAACTGGTAGGCCTGGGTACGGCTGACCGGGCCGTCGGAAACCACTGTCATCTTGCCGGTCACCCGTGGGTCGACCAGGAACTGGCGTCCGGTGAAGCGTGCCGCCATGCGCAACACGCCACCGATATCGGTATCCACCAGGTTCAACTGCACCGGCTCATCGCGGGCGTCCTGCGCCAGCACCGGCGCCGGTGCGTGGGCCATGCACACGATCAGGGCCAGTGCGGTACTGCAGGCAAGGCTGGGCATCACCCTCATGGATGGGCACCCACGTTGAGCGCCATCACGATGTTTCCGGAAATCCGTGCCGCCGGCATGTTCGCATCCCCTGTGCGTGTCAGTTGCAGCTGCTGCAGTTCGATGGCCGGATCGGCCAGCACGGGCAGCAGCCAGTTCCACAGCGCGTCAGCGGGCACCGCCTGAACCTGCAGGTGCCAATGCCCGTCGCGCGCTTCGATATGCAGTCCGTCGGCGAGTCCGGCCGACTTGATTTCGTCACGCAACCTGGCCATCGTCGGGCGCTGCCCCTGCATCTGCTGCTGGCGCTCGCGTGCCTGCAGCAGTGGCGCCAGGACACGCGCCTGCGCCTGCAGCCGCGGCAGCTCGGCCTGCCAGTGCGTGCGCTGCTTCAGCAGCGGCTCCAGCCACAACATCCACAGACCCGCCGCCAGCAGCGCCACCACCATCACCCACAGCATCAGCCGGTCGCGCGGTGGCAGGCGTTGCCAGCGCTGCTGCAGGCCCGTCATTCCCGCGACCAGCCGCAGGGTCCGGGTCGTCACTGTCCAGCTCCGCTCACCCGCAGGCGTCCACCGGCTTCGCGCGCCAACTGCAGGCCCTGCGCCTGGACCGCTTGCTGCCAATGCTCAAGCCGCTGCGGATCGTCGGCCAATGCCTGGGCGTCGGCATCCAGCTCCATGTCCAGCTGCCCGGGCTGGTAATGCAGGCTCCGCACCTGCCCGGCCAGCTCGGGAACCACCTGCAGCATGCCGGCTACCTGACGCTGCAGCGGCGGCAACGGCGGCGCCGGCAGTGGCACGGCCAGTGCTCGCCTTGCCTGCAGCACCGGGTCCACCACGTCGGTGATCTCCGGGAAGCGTGCGCTGAACTGGCGTGCCATGTCCTGTTGCAGGGCCTCGCCCTCACTTCGCCACCGCGAGACCTGCAGTTGCAGACCGAGCGCGGCCAGCAACATCGCCGCCAATGCCAGCCCGATCGCAAGCCGCGGCGCTTTCTGGCCCGCCCCGGGCAGAGGCAATGACCTGCCTGGCAAGCGGCCAGAGGCCTGGCGTTCATGGGGGATGCGAGTGGCGCGCAGACGTACCGGCCACGTCGCCGGCTCACCAGCAAGCCACGGCACGGCCTGCAGGCCGGCCTGTTGCAGGCGCACGGCCAGCGCCTGCATCACCGCACAGGCATCCCGTCCGCCATACCATTGAACGAAACCCCGATCGCGCCCGCTGCGTACCAGCAGGTGCTCGCCGCTGACCTGCAGCGTGGCATGGCCGTCCTGCCAGGGCAGCAGCAGCGGCGTCGGATACAGCGCCTGCAACCGCAGTGCACACGAAGCCAGCAGCTGCTGGGCCTGCAGGACCGCCTGCTGGCCCAGCCAGGCCACAGGAACCGTGCCGTCCGCCGCCTGCGCACCGTGGGCCAGCGCCACCTCCTGCAGGTCATCCAGCAGCATCGCCTCCACCTCACCCTGCAGCGCCGACTGCAGGCGGCGCCCGGACAACGGTGGCAGCTGCAGTTCCAGCAGGATCAGGTCATTCGGATCGAGGCAGGCATGCACCGCGGCCTGCGGATGCCGCAGGCCCAGCGCCGCCAGCGTGTCGCGCCCGTGCGCCAGCACCTCGCCCTTGTGCAGCTGCGCCCAGTCCACCGCGCTGTCGGCGCGCAGACGCTCAAGCGCCGGCAGGCGCACCCGAATCTGCACGGTCATGCGCCGATCCTCGTCCACACGCGTTGCACACGCACGCCATCGTCGCGGTACTCGCGCCAGAGCAGCGCGCGAAAATCAACCGCGCTGCCGTCAGCCTGCACCTGACCGATGGCCAGGAACCACTCGCTATGGATACCCAGGGGAAGCACGACCATCTGTTCGTTGCTCAGTTGAAGTCGGTTGGCGATGTCGCCGCGATTGAGCAGCCAATGGCCAGCGTCGCGCTCACCGAGCAGCGCCTGCAGCCGCGCCGGATCGACCGCAGGCGTCACCGCCTGCAGAACGCGCAGGTCGCTGGTGTTGGCGTTGACCAGGGTCTGCGCCGGCAACACCACGGTGCGAAGCGC
>NZ_JASJSI010000054.1:0-28616 GCF_030237085.1 Stenotrophomonas maltophilia group sp. Smal32 | reverse complement strand
GCCTTGGGCTGGGGTTTTACTGATCGGATACAACTGCGCCCCCTCCCTTTGGCGGTAACTCCGGGCTCCCACCGCTGGAAGTATTCCCCATAATATCGCTTTGCCTAATATTTTCGCCCTCTGGTAGATGGAGGCGCTTACCCGCAACGTTAGCTGCGTTTGCCTTTTTAGTGCCGCGCCCTTCCTCGGATGGGTTTCCCCATCAGCCGAGCATGGGCTCGGCTCTACATGGGCAGCGCCGTCGAACATGGCTCGACGCTACACAGGCGGGTATTCCACGCTGATCACCGCGAAGGTGAACTGGCCGCCGGGCAGCTCCACTGAAAACTCGTCATCCAGCCGCTTCTTCAGCAGCGCACGCGCCAGCGGCGAATCGATGCTGATCCAGCACAGGCCCGCATCGGTCTCATCCGGCCCGACAATGCGGTAGCGGCTGGTGTCGCCGCTGTCCACGTTCTCCAGCTCCACCCACGCACCGAAGAACACCGCCTGCGGATCGGTTGGCGTGGTATCGACCACGCGCAGCGATTCCAGCCGCTTGGTCAGGTAGCGCACGCGGCGGTCGATCTCGCCCAACTGCTTCTTGCGGTAGGTGTACTCGGCGTTCTCGGAGCGGTCGCCCTCCGCAGCGGCGGCGGCCAGTGCCTTTACCACTTCGGGACGGCGTACACGCCACAGGTCATCCAGTTCCGCTTTCAACCGGGCGTGGCCTGAAGCGGTGATCAGGGCAGTACTTTTTTCTGCGGGCGGACGCCAACGGGACATGCAATACGACTTCTTTTCTGGATGACGAAAGGGGAGAGGAGTCGGAGCCCTTCCTTGCGGAAGGGAGCCGACCCCGGGGTCAGATCCCTTTCCCACGGAAAGGGCTCTGACTCCACGAAGCGATCTCAGCGCTTGCCGCCGAAAATGCCACCCAGGATGCCGCGCACGATCTGGTTGCCCAGCTTGGTGCCGACGGTACGCGTGGTCTGCTTGGCCATGGTCTCGATCATGCCCTGGCGGCGCTTGGTGCCGAAGATCGCATCCTTGATGGACTGGCCGAAGCCTCCCTCCTGCGCCTCGTCCTGCTCACGGCTGCGGGCGGCAGGTGCCTCGGCCTTCTCGGCCGCCTTCTGCGCACGCTGGGCCAGAAGTTCGGCGGCGGACTCGCGGTTGATCGCGGTGTCGTAGCGGCTGCCGACCGGGCTGCCGGCGCGCACCTGCGCGCGCTCGGCCTCGGTGATCGGTCCCATCCGGCAGCGTGGCGGCGCGATCATCGTCTGCTGCACCGGCATCGGCACGCCCTTGTCCTGCAGCGTGGACACCAGCGCCTCGCCGGTGCCGAGCTGGCTGAGCACCTTGGCGACGTCCAGCTTCGGGTTTGGTACGAACGTCTCGGCAGCGGTCTTTACCGCCTTCTGGTCGCGCGGGGTGAAGGCACGCAGCGCGTGCTGCACGCGGTTGCCCAGCTGGCCGAGGATGTTGCCCGGCACGTCATCGGGGAACTGCGAGCAGAAGTACACGCCAACGCCCTTGGAGCGGATCAGCCGAACCACCTGCTCGATGCGCTGCACCAGCGACGCGGGCGCGTCGTCGAACAACAGGTGCGCTTCGTCGAAGATGAAGACCAGCTTCGGCTTGTCCAGGTCGCCCACTTCCGGCAGCTGCTCGAACAGTTCCGACAGCAGCCACAGCAGGAAGGTCGAATACAGCTTGGGCTTGAGCACCAGCTGGTCGGCGGCAAGGATGCCGATCATGCCGCGGCCGTCATGATTGACCCGCATGATGTCGGCCAGTTCCAGTGCCGGTTCGCCGAAGAAATTCTCGCCGCCGTCCTGTGCCAGGCGCAGCACCGAGCGCTGGATCGCGGCGATCGACTGCGCGCTGACCAGGCCGTACTCGGTGGAGATGTCCTTGCGCTCCTCGGCCACCAGGCCGAGCAGGGCACGCAGATCGTCCATGTCCAGCAGCAGCAGGCCACGGTCGTCGGCCAGCTTGAACACGATGTCGAGCACCCCGGCCTGGGTGTCGTTCAATTCGAGGATGCGCGACAGCAGGGTCGGGCCCATCTCGCTGACCGTGGTGCGCACCGGGTGGCCGAGCTTGCCGTACAGATCCCAGAAGATGGTCGGGCTGGCGGCCGGCGCATAATCCACCACGCCGATCTCGGCGGCGCGCTGCAGCAGGTTCTCGGCGCCGGTGCCGGGCACGGCCAGGCCGGACACATCGCCCTTCACATCGGCCAGGAACACCGGAACGCCCAACCGCGAGAAGCCCTCGGCCAGGGTCATCAGGGTCACCGTCTTGCCGGTACCGGTGGCGCCGGCCACCAGGCCGTGGCGGTTGCCGAGTTTCGGCAGCAGGGTGACGGCAACATCGTCGGTAATGCCTTTGCCGAGCAGAATCGGATCCATGGTCCAGCCCTTGTGGTGAATAGCCCAATGTTAACCGCCGGCGGTGACGGGCCGAAGGTCGGCTTGCCCGGACCTTGGCGGCGCCGCTACTCTGCCTGCCTGTTTCGCACACAGTGCCATCAATGCCCGTTCCTGTCCTGATTTCCCGTGGTTGGCCGCTGCTGGCCCTGGCCGGCCTGGTTTCCCTGGCGCCCGACGCCCATGCGCAGCGGGTTTCGGCCCGGGACAAGGTGAAGGTGGATGCGCTGCAGCAGCGCATGACCGCCGCCGAGAAGCGCTACAGCGACGCCCTGTTGCTGGTCGCCAATTCCGACCCGAAGGGCAGCAACGAGGCCGATGCCGCGCTGGAAGACATGGAAGACGTCCTCAACGACTGCGTGAAGCAGAAGGGCTGCCAGATGGGCACCCTGCTGGCCAGCTACAAGCGCCTGCTCAAGCACGACGCCGATGCGGCGGGCAGCGATGAGGTGACCGACGAGAGTGGTGACCGCCTGGAAGCCGACCCCGACCATATCGGCCCGCTCACCGCCGATGTGCCCGAGGCCGCCCGCGCCGCCGCGCTGCTCAACGACAAGCGGCACGCCTTCGACACCATGGTCGAGTACAACCCGGCCGTGCAGGCCGGCATCCGCCGCTGGCTGACCGACATGCGCCCGGCGTTGCTGACCAGCTACGAGAACTACCAGAACCTGCGCGCGGTGATGTGGCCGGAGTGGGAAAAGCGCGGCCTGCCCGAGGCGCTGCTGTTCGGCATCATGGCCAAGGAATCCAACGGCCGCGTGCATGCCTCCTCGCGCGCGGGCGCCGCCGGCCTGATGCAGTTCATGCCGGCCACCGGCCGCCGCTTCGGCCTCGGCCCGGACGGCACCGGCTTCGATACGCGCTTCGATGCACGCAGCGCCGCCGAGGCCAGCGCCAGCTATCTCAACGAACGCCTGCGCGAACTGAACAACAACGTGGAAATGTCGGTGGCCGCCTACAACGGTGGCGAAGGCCGCGCCGCGCGCGTGTTCAAGCAGAGCGGCGGGCAGAGCTTCTGGACCGACAGCGTCTACAACCAGTTCCCCGGCGAGACCAAGGACTACGTGCCGATGGTGATCGCCGCGGCGTGGATCTTCCTGCACCCGCAGCAGTACGGCGTCGAATTCCCGAAGATCAGTGCGCAGCCGGCCACGCTGCGCCTGGCCAAGTCCACCACCATCTATGAACTGACCATCTGCCTGGGCAGCCACGGCACCCGCGATGGCTACATGCGCGCGCTGCGCAACCTCAACCCGCGCTATGAAGCCGACGGCTGGATTCCGGCCGGCACGTTGATCAACGCCACCACCCGCATCGCCGGCCTGTACCAGCGCAACTGCGTCAGCGGCCCGCGTGCGGACCTGGCCCGCACCCTGATCACCGCCGATCTGAACGCAGCCATCGTCCGCCCGACCGCCGCCAGCTACACCGGCAGCGTGGCCGTGGGTGGCGTGGTGCCGGTGGCGGACGCTGCTGCATCCACCAGCGTGCCGACCACGCCGGTCGCTCCGGTGGCGGCCCCGCGCCCGGCGGCGCGGCCGAAGCCGGTGCGCAGCCACAAGGTGGGCAAGGGCGAGACCCTGGGTGCCATTGCGGCGAAGTTCCAGTGCGACGTGCCGACCCTGGCCCGCGCCAATGGCCTGAAAGCCCCGGCCTACAGCCTGCGCCACGGCCAGACGCTGAAGCTGCAGGGCTGCGACAAGTAATCCCCCACGACCCCTGGAATCCGCATGGACCTCGAAGACACCCGCAACCTGTTCGCCAACCTCCGCGAAAACACCGACTGGGACATCACCGGCCCGTTGCTGTGGGGGTATTTCTTCGTCCATTCCACCGCTGAGCCACTGCGGGCGCTGGCTGACCATCTGCAGGCGCAGGGCTACACCTTCGTGGAACTGTTCGAGCAGGAGCCGGAAGAGGGCGACGCGCCGTTCCACGTGCTGCATGTGGAGCGCGTGGAGATTCACGACGAAGCCTCGCTGGACCGTCGCAACCAGGAGTTCGCCGCGCTGGCCGCGGAGAAGGGCGTGGAAGACTACGACGGCATGGACGTCGGCCCGGCCCCGGCCCTGCAGTAACGCGTTTCTGGCTGTAGAGCCGAGCCCATGCTCGGCTGTTTTTGCCGGCAGCAGAGCATGGGCTCGGCTCTACAGACCCGGTAGTGCCGGCCGCTGGCCGTCATTCCGTTGAATCCATCCACGCATGGCGTGGATCTACGGTCAGCGCAGCTTCGCCAGCGCCTGGCCCAGCTGCACCGGGCTTTCGGCGCCCAGCTGCGGGGCGAACTCAGCCACGCCCGGCGGCAGCAGCACGATCACGGTCGAGCCATAGTTGAAGCGCGCCATCTCGGCGAAGCGCTCCAGCACGATGCCCTGGCCACGGTAATCCTTGCGGGTGATGCGGTCACCGTAGGCCGGGATCTCCTCGCCGCTCCACACCGTTTCCACGCCGGACACCAGCAGCGCACCGACCATCACGCTGACCATCGGGCCGAAGCTGGTGTCGAAGTGGCAGACCAGGCGCTCGTTGCGGGCAAACAGGCGCGGCACGCCGTTCACCGCGGCCGGGCCGACGCTGAACAGGCGGCCCGGCACGTGCACGGTCTCGCGCAGGGTGCCGGTCCACGGCATGTGCACGCGGTGGTAGTCGCGCGGCGACAGGTACACGGTGGCGTACAGGCCATCGTTGTACGGCTTGGCGTCCTCGTCGCTGCCCAGCAGCTCGGCGGCGGTGAACGACTGCCCCTTGGCCTGGAAGATGCGGCCGGCCTCGATCTTCCCCAGCTGGCTGATGCGGCCGTCGGCCGGCATCACCAGGCTGCGCGGATCGGCGTCGGCCACGCGCGCGCCCGGCTTCAGCGCACGGGTGAAGAACTGGTTGAAGGTGGCGTAGCTGCGCGGGTCCGGGTTGGCCGCTTCGTCCAGGTTGACGTTGAACTTGCGGGTGACCGTGTCGATCAGCCAGCGCGATACGCGCGGATCGTCCGAGTACGCCAGCGAACGCGCCATCGAAGACAGCAGGCGGTGGGGCAGGGCGTACGTCAGGGCGGTGGTGAGGCTCATGGGGCGGTTTTCTCGGTCAGCTTCTGCAGGTCGCGGGCAATGGCCGGCGCATTGAACGGGGGGCGCACCAGGCCGGCAAGGCGGCCCTGCGGATCGAGCACGGCCAGGCTGGCCGAATGCTCGACGGTGTAGTCCTCGGGGTTTTCGTCGAAGTGCTTGCCCGGCACCTTCTGGAACACGAAGCCCAGCGAGGTGGCGAAGCGTTCCAGCGAGGGCACATCGGCGGTGGCGGCCAGGGTGTCCTTGTGGAAGCCGTGCACGTACTCGCCCAGCCGCGTGGCGCTGTCGCGGTCGGGGTCGACCGAGATGAACAGCACCCGCGGGCGCAGCGTGTCAGGCAGCGCTTCCCACTGGTTCTGCGCGCCGGCCAGTTCGGCCAGGGTGGTCGGGCACACGTCCGGGCAGAAGGTGAAGCCCAGGAACACCAGGGTCCAGTGGCCCTTCAGTTCGCCCGGGATCAGGCGGGTGCCGTCGGACTGGGCCAGATTGAAGTCGGGCAGTTCACGCGGCTGCGGGTACAGCGTGACCGCTTCGGTGGCCGGGGCGTTGGCCGGCGGCTTCGGCGCAAACACCTGCTGGGCGGCCAGCAGGCCCAGGCCCGCCGCCAGGGCGATCAGCAGGATGATGCCGGCGTTGCGATTGAACATGGGTGCCCCCGCGCGAAGTGGGCTCCATCATACCGGCTGCGGCCCGATCGTTTCCGCCGCAACGGATGCCGCCGCGGGCGCCAGCCCCTATAATCGGGGGCCACTTTGCCCGCAGTACCGCCATGACCGCTGAAACGGCCGCCGAACTCCACACGATCATCGATCTGATCCGCTACGGCACCAGCCGTTTCAACGAAGCCGGGCTGACCTTCGGCCACAGCTACGACAATGCGCTGGACGAGGCCACCCAGCTGGTGCTGCACAGCCTGCACCTGCCGCACGACCTCGGCCCGGCGTACGGCCAGGCGCGCCTGCTGCAGGCCGAGAAGCTGCGCGTGCTGGAACTGTTCCAGCGCCGCATCGACGAACGCATCCCGGCCGCCTACCTGACCGGCGAGGCCTGGTTCGCCGGCCTGAGTTTCAAGAGCGACAAGCGCGCCCTGGTGCCGCGCTCGCCGATCGCTGAACTGATCGAATGTGGTTTCGAGCCGTGGCTGGCCGGCCGCGATGTCAGCCGTGCGCTGGACCTGTGCACCGGTTCGGGCTGCATCGCCATCGCCATGGGCCACTACTACCCGAACTGGGAAGTGGATGGCGTCGACCTCAGTGACGACGCACTGTCGCTGGCTGAAGAGAACAAGGAACGCCTGCAGGCGCACAATGTCACCCTGCTCAAGTCGGATCTGTTCAACGGCCTGACCGGCCGCCATTACGACCTGATCGTCACCAATCCGCCGTACGTCACCAACGACGAGACCGATGCCCTGCCGCAGGAATACTCCTACGAGCCGGAAATGGGCCTGCGTGCCGGCGACGACGGCCTGGACCTGGTGCTGAAGATCCTGCGCGACGCCCCGCTGCACCTGAGCGAGGACGGCCTGCTGATCTGCGAAGTGGGTGAATCCGAGCAGCACCTGATCAAGCTGCTGCCGGAAGTCGATTTCGCCTGGATCGAGTTCAAGGTCGGCCAGATGGGCATCTTCGCGGTCGAGTGCCGCGAGCTGATCGCCCACAGCGCGCGCATCACCGAACTGGCGGCGCAGCGCCCGTGAGCTCCAATTCGTTCGGCAAGCTGTTCACCGTCACCACGTTCGGCGAGTCGCACGGGCCGGCCATCGGCTGCGTGATCGATGGCTGCCCTCCGGGGCTGGCGCTGGACGCGGCCGAATTCGCCCACGACCTGCAGCGTCGCGCTACCGGCAAGAGCCGGCACACCTCTGCGCGGCGAGAGGCCGATGAGGTCGAGATCCTCTCCGGCGTATACGAGGGCCTGACCACCGGCACCCCGATCGCGCTGCTGATCCGTAACACCGACCAGCGCAGCAAGGACTACGCCAACATCGGCCAGCAGTTCCGGCCGGGTCATGCCGACTACAGCTACTGGCACAAGTACGGCATCCGTGACCCGCGCGGTGGCGGCCGTTCCTCGGCGCGCGAGACCACCATGCGCGTTGCCGCCGGCGTGGTCGCCAAGAAGTGGCTGGCCGAGCGCTTCGGCGTGACCGTGCGTGGCTACCTGTCACAACTGGGCGACGTCACCCCGGTCGGTTTCGACTGGTCGGCGGTGGAAGACAATCCGTTCTTCTGGCCGCACGCCGAGCAGGTGCCCGAGCTGGAGGCGTACATGGATGCGCTGCGCAAGTCCGGTGATTCGGTCGGGGCGCGCGTGGACGTGGTGGCCGACAACGTGCCGCCGGGCTGGGGCGAGCCGATCTACGGCAAGCTCGATGGTGAACTGGCCGCTGCCCTGATGAGCATCAACGCGGTGAAGGGCGTGGAGATCGGCGATGGTTTTCTCAGTGCCGCGCAGAAGGGCACCGAGCACCGCGACCTGCTGACGCCGCAGGGCTTCGCCAGCAACCATGCCGGCGGCATCCTCGGTGGCATCTCCACCGGCCAGCCGGTAGTTGCGTCGATTGCCCTGAAGCCGACTTCCAGCCTGCGCCTGCCGGGCCCGTCGCTGGACACGGCCGGCAACGTGGTCGAGGTGGTCACCACTGGTCGCCACGATCCCTGTGTCGGCATCCGCGCCACCCCGATCGCCGAGGCGATGGTGGCGCTGGTGCTGATGGACCAGGCGCTGCGCCATCGTGCGCAGTGCGGCGATGTCGGCACGATCACCCCGCGCATTCCCGGGCAGATCGATGGCTGACACGCGGCCGACCGTGTGGGTGAGCCAGCCGCTGATCGACGCGGCCATCGCGCCGTTGCGCGATCGCGTACAGCTGCGCAGCACCGACTCCGTCACCGCCTGGACGCCCGCGCAGATCGCCGAACAGCTGGCCCGCGCCGACGGCGCGATCATCACCCTCAACGAGCGCATCGGTGCGGCCCAGGTGGCCGGCGCCGCGCAGCTGCAGGTGATCGCCAATGTCGGCGTCGGCTACAACAATCTGGATGTCGACGCGCTCACTGCGGCCGGCATCCTCGCCAGCAACACGCCGGACGTCCTGACCGAGACCACTGCCGATCTCGGCTTCGCGTTGCTGATGGCCACTGCGCGCCGGATCACCGAGTCCGAGCGCTGGCTGCGCGAAGGCCAGTGGCAGCAGTGGTCGTTCCAGACCATGCTGGGCGCGGATGTCCATGGCAGCACGCTGGGCATCCTCGGCATGGGCCGCATCGGCCAGGGCATCGCACGCCGCGGTGCACACGGGTTCAGCATGAAGGTGCTGTACCACAACCGTTCGCGGTTGCCGGCCGATACCGAGGCGGCGCTTGGCGCGACCTACGTGGACCTGGACACGCTGCTGGCGCAGTCCGACCACCTGGTCACGGTACTGCCCTACACGCCGGCCTCGCATCACATCATCGATGCGGCGGCACTGGCGAAGATGAAGCCGTCAGCCACCCTGGTGAACATCGCCCGCGGCGGCATCGTCGACGAACTGGCGCTGGCTGACGCACTGGCCCACGGCCGGCTGGCCGCTGCCGGCCTGGATGTCTACGAGGGCGAGCCGACGGTGCGTCCGGAGCTGCTGGCGCTGCGCAATGTGGTGCTGACCCCGCATATCGGCAGTGCCTCGCTGGCCACGCGCACGGCGATGGTACAGCTGGCCGTCGATAATCTGGTTGCCGGGCTCGGCCTGGATGGCGCACCCTCGTGCATGCCGAGCGCGATCAACGCTGACGCGGCCATGGCTGCGCGTGTGACCTTGGGCAAAAAAACCGGGAAACGATAGGGAACCTCCGCGCGCCCCGCCTGAGGAGGTTCCCCGAACCCAGCTGTCGTGCGTGTTTCTTCCCCATTCCCGTTTTCGTGAGAGTTTTCCCCCATGAGCAATGCACAGCGCAGTTTCCACGTTGCCGTCGTCGGTGCCACCGGTGCGGTCGGCGAGACCATGTTGTCGATCCTGGCCGAGCGTGATTTCCCGGTCGGCACCCTGAGCGTCCTCGCTTCGGAACGTTCGGCCGGTGGCGAGATCGAGTTCAACGGCCAGAAGGTCAAGGTGCAGGATCTGGCCACTTTCGATCCGAGCGGTGTCGAGATCGCGCTGTTCTCGGCCGGTGGCAGCGTGTCCAAGGAATACGCACCGAAGTTCGCCGCTGCCGGTGCGGTGGTGATCGACAACTCCTCGGCCTTCCGTTACGACGATGACGTGCCGCTGGTGGTGTCCGAGGTCAATCCGGAACAGGTGGCCAACCGTCCGCGCGGCATCATCGCCAACCCGAACTGCTCGACCATGCAGATGCTGGTGGCGCTGGCGCCGCTGCACCGCAAGTACGGCATCGAGCGCATCAACGTCTCCACCTACCAGTCGGTGTCCGGCGGTGGTCGTTCGGCCACCGAAGAGCTGGGCAAGCAGACTGGCCAGCTGCTCAGCTTCCAGGAAATCGATCCGCAGCGCTTCCCGGTGCAGATCGCCTTCAACCTGATCCCGCACATCGATGACTTCCAGGACAACGGTTTCACCAAGGAAGAGATGAAGCTGATCTGGGAGACCCGCAAGATCCTCGGCGACGACAGCATCCTGGTGAACCCGACCGCGGTGCGTGTGCCGGTGTTCTACGGCCACTCCGAGTCGGTGGCGATCGAGACCCGCGACAAGGTCACCGTGGCCGAAGCGCGCGCGCTGCTGGAGCAGTCGCCGGGCATTGAAGTGGTGGACCGCCATGAAGCCGGTGGTTATCCGACTCCGGTCACCCATGCCTCGGGCACCGATGCGGTGTACGTCGGCCGTATCCGTGAGGACCTGTCGCATCCGCGCGGCCTGAACCTGTGGATCGTGTCGGACAACGTGCGCAAGGGCGCGGCGTTGAATGCCGTGCAGCTGGCCGAGCTGGTCGCCGCCGAGCAGCGCTGATGGAGAGGCCGGGCAATGCCCGGCCTTTTCTGCAGGGCCGGGCCCACGCTCGGCTCAGGCCATGCAGCCGGGCATGGGCTCGGCTCTACATGGGTGCGGACCCCGGTCCGCACGCTTTATAGTGTCGCCCATGAATAAACGGGCCAGGGGCGCAAAGCGCCCGCTCCTCTATCTTTCCACCGCGCTGCTGGCCCTGGCCAGCAGTTCGGCACTCGCATTGGGCCTGGGGGACATCCGTGTCCTGTCCAAGCCGGGGCAACCGTTGCTGGCCGAAATCCCGGTGGTGTCGGCTGACCCGTCCGAGCTGGAGAACCTGCGCGTCGCACTGGCCTCGCCGGTTACCTTCGAGCGCGTCGGCCTGCAGCGGCCGACCGGGCTGGTCAGCGAGCTGCAGTTCGAGCTGACCCGCAATGCGCAGGGCAGGGCGGTGGTGCGGGTGACCTCGCAGGCGCCGGTCGAGACCCCGTCGCTGAGCTTCCTGATCGAAGCCGACTGGGGCCAGGGCCGTCTGGTGCGCGAGTACTCGGCACTGGTCGATGCACCGTCCAGCGCGCTGGCCGTCACCGAGCCCGAGATCGTGGCGCCGGCCGGTACCCTGTCCAACACCATCGCGCGCGAGCTGGCACCCGCGCCTGCTGCAACGGTGCCCGATGTGCCACCGCGGGCGCCTGCTGCGGCACCTGCAGCCACGCCGGCTCGGCCGCGTGCGGAACCCGCACCGGTTGCGGCAGCGCCGGCCGACGGCAGCATCACCGTGCAGCGCGGTCAGACCCTGTCGCAGATCGCCAGCGCGGTGGCGCGTGGCAACCAGGTCAGCCGCGACCGCGCGATGATCGCCCTGCTGCGCGCCAATCCCGAAGCCTTCATCCGTGGCAACGTCAATCTGCTCAAGCAGGGCGCGGTGCTGCGCATGCCGGGCAGCGATGCGCTTGCTGCTATCGATGCAGCCGAAGCCGCCGCGCTGGTGCGCGAGCACGCCGCGCAATGGCAGCAGGCGCGTACCGTGCCGCAACCGGCGGGTGCAGTGGCACCGGCCGCAAGGGCGGCAACCGCGAATGCTTCTTCCCCGGCTGCCGCCAACGGGGCACGACTTGAGATCGCTCCGGCGCTGGCGTCCGACGCCGCGCACGCGGGCACAACCACCGGCACCGCTGCCGGCAGCGAGGGTGACATGCTGGGCAACGAACAACTGCGCCAGGCGCGTGAGGACATCGCCACCCGCGATGCCGAGATCGGTGAACTGAAGCAGCGCGTGGCCGATCTGGAGAAGCTGAAGGAGCAGCAGCAGTCGTTGATCGCGATGAAGGACAACGACCTGGCTGCCGCGCAGCAGCGTCTGGCACAGGCGCCGGGTTCCCGTGATGCAGTGACGCCGTGGTACTGGCTGGGCCTGCCGGTGCTGCTGCTGGCAGCAGGCGCAGCCTGGTTGCTGCGCCGTCGCAAGCCTTCGCCGCTGCCCCCGCTGCGCGAAGAGGGTGACGCCGCCGGGCTGGCCGCTGCGGTTCCTGCGGGTGCGGCGCTGGACACGCTGGCCGAACAGTCTTCATGGTCGTCGGCGGTGGCCGATGGCGGCCGCCAGGAACCGGCGATGCCAGCCTGGGCGAGCGAGCCCGAGGGCCATGCCGAAGCAGCGGTCGATCCGATCGCCGACCACGCGGTGCAGGCCGACTGGAAGGCTGACATGCTGCGCGACGAAGACGTGGTCGTACTGCCCGAGGCGGTGACCGATCTGCCGCGCTGGGACGAGCCCGCGACCGCACGCGAAGATGTTGTCGAGGCGCCGGTACAGGATGAGCCGGCCGCACCAGGGACGCCATCTGAAGTGGCGGTGCCGGACTACGCGCTGCATGCCGAACAGCAGCCGCAGTTCCGCGGCGTGTTCGATCTGCCGGCCGAAGCGCATCAGAACGCGTTCCCGGTTGATGCCAGGCACCATGACGGAATCGACGGTATCGGCACGTCGCATCCCGAGGAGACTGCGGCGAGCGCGGCTGCGGACAACGGCGATGCCGGCTGGCTGCCGCGTGCCGGCCAGGAGCGCCTCGAGCTTGCCATCGCATACCTGGACCTGGGCGACGCGCAGACCGCGCGTACCCTGCTGCTGGAGGTCGCCGAAGGCGGCGATCCGCACAGCCAGGCCCAGGCCCGCGAACTGCTGGCCCGCCTGCCGTGACCGAACCTGCCGACAAGGACCCTGCCATGAGCCGCGAGCGCCGCATCGACTACGTTGAATTCGCCTCCAGCGACCCGGCCGCCAGCCGTGCCTTCTTCGAGAAGGTGTTCGGCTGGTCGTTCGTCGACTATGGCAGCGACTACACCGCGTTCGACGATGGCCGCCTGCAAGGGGGCTTCTTCCGCGGCCAGCCCCAGCGGGCCAGCGACAGTGGCGCACCGCTGCTGGTGCTGTATGCCGACCAGCTGGTGCCGGTCGAAGCGGCGGTGCGCAACGCTGGCGGTGAGATCGTGCGGCCGGTGTTTTCCTTTCCCGGCGGCAGCCGCTTCCAGTTCGTCGAGCCCGGTGGCAACGAACTGGCGGTCTGGTCCGAACGCGATCCGGCCTGAGCGCCGCCCCATACGCAATATCGAGGTAGCACATGCGTTACGCGCTTGGCGTCGAGTACGACGGCAGCGATTTCAGGGGCTGGCAGAACCTGGGCGAGGGCGGTCCCAGCGTGCAGGCCAGCCTTGAGCAGGCCCTGTCGTCGGTGGCCGATGCGCCGCTGCAGGTGGTCTGCGCCGGCCGCACCGATGCCGGCGTGCATGGCCAGTGCCAGGTCGTGCATTTCGATACCGACGTGGTGCGCGATCCGCGCGCCTGGATGCTGGGCACCACCACCCGCCTGCCGCGCTCGATCGCGGTGCGCTGGTGCGTGCCGGTGGCCGATGACTTCCACGCCCGCTTCTCGGCACGCGCACGCCGCTACCGCTACCGCCTGCTCAACCGCGAGGTGCGGCCAGCGCTGGACCGGCAGACCCTCAGCTGGGAGCGCCGGGCGCTGGACGAGACCCTGATGCACGCCGCCGGCCAGGCCCTGATCGGCGAGAACGACTTCAGCGCATTCCGCTCCGTGCAATGCCAGGCGCTGCATGCGCGGCGTGAGCTGCAGTCGCTGCAGGTCAGCCGCCAGGGCGAGGTGATTGAAGTGGCCGTGCAGGGCAATGCATTCCTTCATCACATGGTCCGCAATATCGTCGGATCGTTGATCCTGGTGGGCAGCGGCGAAAAACCGGTGGACTGGATCGCCGAACTGCTGGCCGGGCGCGATCGCACCGTAGCCGGTCCCACCGCACCGCCGCAGGGCCTGGTGTTCCTTGGGCCCCTGTACCCCGACAACTGGCATCTGCCCGCCGAGGTCACGCTATGAGCCGCTCCTACTACCGCACGCGCATCAAGTTCTGTGGCATGACCCGTGCAGGCGATGTCCGCCTGGCCGGTGAGCTGGGCGTGGACGCAGTGGGTTTCATCTTTGCCCGCGAGAGCAGCCGCCGGGTTGCTCCTGCCGAAGCACGCGCGATGCGCCAGGCGATCGCGCCGATGGTCGATGTGGTGGCCCTGTTCCGCAACAACAGCAAGGAAGAGGTGCGCGAGGTGCTGCGCACGGTGCGGCCGACCCTGCTGCAGTTCCATGGCGAGGAAGACGAGAGCTTCTGCCGCAGCTTCAACATGCCCTACCTGAAGGCGATTGCCATGGGGGGCCGGGAAGAGGTCAATGCGCGCACGTTGCAGCTGCGTTACCCCAGCGCGGCGGGGTTCCTGTTCGACAGCCACGCCCCTGGTGGCGGTGGCGGTACCGGCGTGGCCTTCGATTGGGGCCGTATCCCGACCGGCCTGCATCGGCCGTTCCTGCTGGCCGGTGGCCTGAACCCGGAAAACGTCTACGATGCCGTGCTGGCTACCCTGCCGTGGGGCGTGGACGTGTCCAGCGGCATCGAACTGGAGCCGGGCATCAAGGACGGCTACAAGATGCGTACCTTCGTCGAGGAAGTGCGCCGCGCGGACTGCACGGTCCTGGAGTGATTTGCGTCACCATTTGCCGTGATCTGGACCTGGATTTGAGCCTGCACGTATTCTTCACATAGGATGGACCCAAGCGCGCCAGCCATGAGGGCCGGCGCGGGGATCCACGGGGCGCGCTCTGCGCGTTCCGAACGGGCGATCGCCGCCCACAGCCCAGGAAGGCAAGCGATGCAGGAGTTCCTCAGCGTTGTGTTCGGTTTTCCGACCCTGCCGTACAGCATCGTGCTGGCGGTATCGCTGATCTATTGGGGGCTTGCCGCATTTGGCCTGGTCGACGATGGCTTCGGCGATCTTGGCGCCGATGGCGCCCTGGACGGCGGCAACGATCTCAGCGGCCTGTCGGCCCTGCTGCAGCGCTTCGGCCTGGGTGGAGTGCCGGTCATGGTCGTGGTCACGCTGCTGGGCTTCTTCGGCTGGGCGCTGACCTATTTCATCCATCTTTTCGTGCTGCTGCCGTTGCCGGACCTGCTGCGCTGGACGATCGGCGCGGTCGTGGCCGTGCTGGCTCCCCTGCCTGCGGTGCCGGTCACCGCGCTTCTGCTGCACCCCATCCGTCGGTTCCTGCTGCGCCTGCGGCCGGTGGCCCAGGCCTCGTTGCTGGGGCGCATCGGTGTGGTCGCCTCGCCGAAAGTGGATGCGCGCAGCGGCCACGCCACCTTCGATGACGGTGGCGCCGGGCTGGTGCTGCAGGTGCGCAGCGACATTGAACTGCAGCGTGGCGAGCGCATCGTGCTGGTCGAGCACGTGGCCGCACAACACCATTACCGGGTGGTCCGCGCCGATGCGGTCGCCCTCGACTTCCAGGACAACCTGCTTCCGGGCAACAAGGAGAATCACTGATGACGTTGGCAACCATGGCCCCCTTCCTGATCGGCGTCGCCGTCCTGCTGGTCGGGCTGCTCGGCCTGGCCGGCCTGTTCAAGGCCTTCTACCGCAAGGTCGACCAGGGCGTGGCCCTGATCGTCAACGACATGAGCTCCACGCCCAAGGTGCACTTCACCGGTGCGCTGATCATCCCGGTGCTGTACCGCGCCGAGCTGATGCGGATCAGCCTGATCACCCTGCAGATCGACCGCCGCGGCAAGGAAGGCCTGATCTGCCGCGACAACATGCGTGCCGATATCGCCGTGGCCTTCTACCTGCGGGTCAATGAAACCCAGGCCGACGTGCTGCGCGTGGCCAAGGCCATCGGCGCCGATCGTGCCTCGGACAAGCACGCCGTCGACGAGCTGTTCAACGCCAAGTTCTCCGAAGCGCTGAAGACGGTGGGCAAGAAGTTCGACTTCACCGAGCTGTTCGAGAAGCGCCAGGAGTTCCGCGACGAGATCATCGCGGTCATCGGCAACGATCTGAACGGCTATGTGCTGGAGGACGTGGCGATCGACTATCTGGAACAGACTCCGAAATCGCTGCTGGACCAGTTCAACATCCTCGACGCGCAGGGCATCCGCAAGATCACCGAGCTGACCGCCGCGCAGAACGTGGTGACCAACGAGCTGGAGCAGAACGAGAAGCTCGCCATCACCAAGAAGAACGTGGAAGCGCGTGAGGCGCTGCTGGCGCTGGAACGCCAGCAGGCCGAAGCGGAAGCCCGTCAGAAGCGCGAGATCGAGACCATCCGCGCGCGCGAGGAAGCCGAGACCGCCAAGGTGCAGGAAGAACAGCGCCAGCTGTCCGAGAACGCCCGCATCGAAGCGCAGCAGCTGATCGAGATCCGCGACCAGAACCGCCTGCGCGAAGTGGAAGTGGCCGAGCAGAACCGCCAGCGTGCGGTGGCCATCGAAGCCGAGCGCGTCGAGCGCGCACGCCAGCTGGAGCAGGTCACTACCGACCGTGAAGTGCAGCTGCAGGGCGTGGAACGTGACAAGGTGGTCGAGCAGGGCAAGATGGACGTGGCCAACATCACCCGCGAACGCATCTCCATCGACAAGACCGTGGCCCAGGAAGAAGAGCGCATCAAGGAAGTGCGCGAGGTCTCCGAGGCGGACCGCCAGAAGCAGGTGCTGATCCTGGAAGCCGAGGCCAAGGCGCAGGAATCGCTGGTGCGCGAAGTGAAGGAAGCACAGGCGCGCGAAACGGCGTCGAAGCACCGTGCCGTTGAACTGACCACGCTGGCCCAGGCCGAGCACGAAGCGGCCGGCAAGCAGGCTGAAGCCAAGCGCCTGCTGGCCGACGCGCTGCGGGCCGAACAGGCGGCGCCGGGCCTGGCCGAGGCGCAGGTACGCGAAGCGTCCGCGCTGGCCATCGAGAAGGTCGGTATTGCCGAGGCCCGCGTGATCGAGGCCAAGGCCGAAGCCAGCCTGAAGCAGGGCAGCAACGAGGCCCGGGTGCTGGCCGAGACACTGCAGGCGCAGGCCCAGGGCGAAGAAAAGATGGGCCTGGCGCGTGCCACCGCCACCGAATCGCTGGGCAACGCCGAAGCCGGCGTGGTGCAGAAGAAGCTGCTGGCCGAGGCCGAGGGCCTGGTGCGCAAGTTCGAGGCGATCGCTTCGCTGAGCGACCAGGCGCGCGGCCACGAAGAGTTCCGCATGATGCTGGACAACAGCCTGAAGCAGGCGCTGGCCTCGATCGAAGCCGGCAAGGAAGTCTCGCGCGAGAACGCCAACGTCATCGCCAGCGCGCTGCGTAATGCCGACATCGACCTGGTCGGTGGCGACGGCGGCATGTTCGAGAACCTGGTCAAGGCGGTGTCGCTGGGCAAGTCGATCGAGGGTTTTGCTGGCAAGAGCCCGATCGTGCAGGAACTGATGCAGCGCTACCTGGGCGTGGCCGTGGCCGAGCCGGCACCGCGCCAGATCGCCGAGGACGCCGAAGCGGTGCCCACCGTGTCGGCCACCGTGGTCGACAGCGCCCGTTGATGCATCGGGCGATGGCCACGCCGCCATCGCCCGCCCGCGCCGGCCGCAGATGCGGCCGTTCGCCCGTGAGCCGGAAGCCTGCTGATGTCTGAAACCCATCCGTCCGCCGAAACCACCGCAGCGGAGGCCGGCGGCAACACCGTCGACCAGGCCGTCGCCCAGGGCGGTGCCTATGAAGTCCTGCGCCGCCGCCTGGCCGAGCAGGGCCAGCGCCTGCAGGCCCTGGCCGAAGTGCTCAACCGCCAGCGCCTGGCCGAGTTCGGCGACAGCCGGCTGGAAGTGGTCGGGCGTTTCCGCATCCGCAGCGAGAACAACTGCGTCGGCCGCGACATCGTGCAGGTGGGCCCGGACCGCCTGCTGTTCGGCTACAACGTCTTCATCGGTCTGAAAACCCAGACCCGCATCGAGGATGTGTTCGGCCTGTACCGGCTGGTGCAGGGCAGTGACGGCTACGACGTCGCTGCGCTGGAGCTGAAGGGCAGCTTCCTCGACCAGCCCGGCTTCGTGCACGACTTCAATGAGCTGTACGCCTACTACAAGCACGCGCGCCTGCTGCAGCTGATCGTGGTCGGCGACAAACTGCTGGCCTCGTTTCAGATCGGCGAGCGCAGCAGCGACGTACGCGTGTTCCGCTGGGCGCTGTCGCGCGAAGGCGAGCTGACCTACCTCGACGCGCGCGGCGAACGCGATATCGCGCTACCGCCACCGTTCGATTTTGAATGGACCCGGGCCACGCGTGACCTGGCGGTCAGCGGCCGCCATTCGCACCTGAACATCCTCGACACCCTGTTCGTGGAAACCACCGGCGGTGACCTCACCATCAAGGTGGAGAACAACACCGAGACCGGGCAGGGCATCTACAGCGAACCGGTAGAGGACAGCACGCAGTCGCTGGACGATGCCCAGTTCGAGTTCGCCCGCGTCGGTTCGCTGCTGCTGTTGAAGGTGCTGCCCTATCGCGAAACCGTCTGGCGCGGGCTGATCTACAACACGATCACCGGCGACATCGTGCGCAACGATGCGATCGTGCAGGCCTGCGTGCAGCTGCCCGAAGACCACGGCGTGATCTTCCCGGGCGGCTATTACCTGCAGGGCGGCGAGCACAAGGCGTTCGACGCCTCGATGGCCGGCATGCAGTTCAAGCGCAGCATCCGCTCGCCCAACGGCGAGGACGTGCTGTACATCTTCTACGAACGCGAGGGCGGTCGCTCGGCGCTGTTCGTGTACAACACCATCCAGCGCGTGCTGCAGAACCCCGTGTTCGGCCACGGCTATGCCTTCCTGCAGGATGGGCGCATGGTGTTGTTCCATGCCGAGGGCGCCGAACCGACCCGCATCCATCCGATGCAGGTGTGGCAGACGCCGTTCAGCAGCGACGAATTCGCTGCCAGCCGACCGCCCGGCAATACCTTCATGGGCCGCATCGGCAATGCCGAACTGGTGCGCGGCATCTCCAACCTGTTCAACCTGGCGCGCGAGATCGACGGCCAGCACGTGTCGGTGCAGCGCTACCAGCGCCTGGTCGCCGATACCCGCCGCCTGTTCGACACCCACCACTGGCTGGGCGACGATGCCTGCGATGGTGCCGAGGCGCTGCTGCGGCAGATCAGCGCCACCGGCGAATCGGTGCTGGACGAATACGAGAAGGTGCAGTCGATCCGCCAGCAGTCGGCGCAGGCGATGGTTGACGCCGAGGCCAGGCACAAGGCCCTGCTGGGCCGCCTGCAGCCGCAGAACTGGAACGAGGTGCAGGCCTTCGTCGAGGCGCTGAACGAAATCACCGCGCTGCGCGGGCGGCTGCTGACCATCCGCGAGCTGCGCTATATCGATACCACGCGCATCGAGGCCATGGCTGCCGAACTGGTGCAGGCCCAGGACCGCGTCGGTGCGGCAACCGGTGAATTCCTGGCCGGCGATGCCGCACTGGCACCACTGGGCAGCCGCCTGCAGGCGCTGGACGAAGCCGCCCAGCAGGCCAGCAGCGCGCGCCAGCTGGACGAGCAGCTGGACGGCATGCGCGCCATGGCCGCCGACCTGGACATGCTGTCCGAACTGATGGCCGGGCTGAAGGTGGACGATGCCACCGCGCGCACCCGCGTGGTCGAATCCATTTCCGCGCTGTACGGGCGGCTGAACCAGGCGCGCACCCGCGCCGAACAGCGCCGCCGTACCCTCGGTTCGGCCGAGGCCGTGGCGCAGTTCGCTGCCCAGTTCGCGTTGTTCTCGCAGTCCATCACCAGCGCGCTGGCGATGGCCAACGATCCGGAAAGGGCCGACGAACAGCTGTCACGCCTGCTGGTGCAGCTGGAAGAACTGGAAAGCCAGTTCGGCGAGCATGAGCAGTTCCTCGGCGACATCCTCAGCAAGCGCGAAGAACTGGTCGAGGCCTTCGAAACGCACAAGCAGGCGCTGCTGGACGACCGCCAGCGCAAGGCGCGTTCGGTACTGGATGCTGCCAACCGCATCCTCGATGGACTGGCCAAGCGCACCGAGCGTTTCGCCACCGCCGATGAACTCAATGCGTTCTTCGCCGGCGATCCGTTGATCCTCAAGCTGCGCGAGCTGGCCGAGCGGCTGCGCACGCTGCGCGACAACGTCAAGGCCGATGACATCGAGGCGCGCCTGAAGGGCGTGCGCGACCAGGCCGTGCGCCAGCTGCGCGACCGCAGCGACCTGTACGAAGCCGGTGGCAACGTGGTCCGGCTTGGCCCGCGCCACCGCTTCAGCGTCAACACCCAGGCCCTGGACCTGACCCTGTTGCCGCGCGGCGACACGCTGGCCATCCACCTGACCGGCACTGACTTCCTGGAAACCCTGCACGACCCGGAACTGGAGGCACTCAAGCCGTTCTGGCCGGTGACGTTGGATTCGGAATCCGATGCGATCTACCGCGGCGAATACTTGGCCGGCAGTCTGCTGCTGGCCGCACAGCAAGGCCACGATGGGCTGGACCTGGCCCAGCTGCAGCACGATGTCGCCACACCCGAAGCACTGGATCAGCGCGTTCGTGCCTTCGCTGCGCCGCGCTATCGCGAAGGCTACGAGCGCGGCATCCACGACCACGACGCCGCGCTGATCCTGCGCGCGCTGCTGCCCTTGCAGCGGTCTGCCGGCACGCTGCGTCACGCCCCGCAGGTGCGTGCGCTGGCCCTGCTGTTCTGGGCGGCGCAGCAGCGCGAAGAAGCGGTACTGCAATGGCCCAGCCGCCAGGCCGGAGCGGAAACCATCGCTCGCCTGTTCGGCTCCGACGAAGGGCGTGACGCCCTGCGCGCGGAAATGGCTGCTGCGCTGAGTGCGTTCTCGCAGTCGCAGTCATTGCCCTTCGACGAAGAAGCCGCCGATGCGGCGGCCGCCTATCTGGGCGAAGAACTGGTCAACGGCGAACCCGTGTTCAGCACCAGCAAGCATGCCCAGGCCCTGCTGGAGGCCCTGGCCCATCAGCTGGACCAGGCCGGGCAGCGCGAAGCACTGGAGCGCGCCCTGCAGCGTACGCAGGATCCGCTGGCCGCGCGCTGGGCACTGGCCGGGCAATGGCTGCGCGCGCTGGCCGGCCTGCCTGCACAGGCCGCGCATGCCGGTTATGCGGACGAGGCCGCTGCACTGCTGTTGGTGCAGCGCCAGCTGCGCACGCGGGCCAGCGATGCGCCGCTGCGCGTGGACGTACCGGGCCTGCTTGGCGAACACCCGCGCATCCACAACGGCTCGCTGTCGTTGTCGCTGGATGACTTCCTGGCGCGCCTGCAGCATCATCTCAAGCGCTTCGTGCCGGATTTCCACGCCTACCAGACCGTGCGCCAGGGCATCATCAACCGCGAGCGGCAGACTCTGCGCCTGTCCGAATTCAAGGCGCGGCCGCTGTCTTCGTTCGTCCGCAACAAGCTGATCAACGACGTCTACCTGGGCGTGATCGGCGACAACCTGGCCAAGCAGATGGGCACGGTCGGCGAGAACAAGCGCAGCGACCTGATGGGCCTGCTGATGATGATCTCGCCCCCGGGTTACGGCAAAACCACGCTGATGGAATACGTGGCGCACCGGCTGGGCCTGGTCTTCATGAAGATCAACGGCCCGGCGCTGGGTCACGAGGTGCGTTCGCTGGACCCGGCACAGGCGCCCGATGCCACCTCGCGGCAGGAACTGGAAAAGCTCAACCTGGCGCTGGAGATGGGCAACAACACCATGCTGTATGTCGACGACATCCAGCACACCCATCCCGAGTTCCTGCAGAAGTTCATTTCGCTGTGCGACGGCACGCGCCGCATCGAAGGCGTGTGGCGTGGCCGCACCCGCACCTACGACATGCGTGGCAAGAAGTTCTGCGTGGTCATGGCCGGCAACCCGTACACCGAGTCCGGTGAGGTGTTCAAGATTCCGGACATGCTGGCCAACCGCGCCGACATCTACAACCTCGGCGATGTGCTGGGAGGCATGGAAGCGGCGTTCACCCTCAGCTACATCGAGAACAGCCTGACCTCCAACCCGGTACTGGCGCCGCTGGCCACGCGTGACATGGCCGACCTGTACGTGCTGGTCGATCGCGCGATGGGCAAGGACGTATCCACCAATGGCCTCAGCCACGCCTACAGCAGTGCCGAGATCAACGAGATCACCGCCACCCTGCAGCGCATGCTGCGCGTTCGCGACGTGGTCTACCGGGTCAACCAGCAGTACATCGCCAGTGCCGCGCAGGACGATCGTTACCGTACCGAGCCGCCGTTCCGGCTGCAGGGCAGCTACCGCAACATGAACAAGCTGGCCGAGAAGATCTCGCCGGTGATGAACGAGGATGAGCTGCAGCAGCTGATCTCCGACCACTACCTGGGCGAGGCGCAGCTGCTGACCACCGGCGCCGAGGAGAACCTGCTGAAGCTGGCCGAACTGCGCGGCGTGCTGGATGAGGTGCAGTCGCAGCGCTGGGCCCAGATCAAGCGCGATTTCCTGCGCAACAAGGCCATGGGCGCCGACGACAGCGATGTCGGTGGACGCGTGGTCGTGCAGTTGGCGGACATCGCCAGCGCGTTGCAGTTGCCGCCGCCCGCGCCGGAAGCGATCGCCGTTGCGGACCCGGCGCCGTGGCCGGCGCTGCTGGAGGCCCTGCATCGCCTTTCAGAGGCGCGTCCCGCCGCTGCGCCGCCGCCGGTCGCGGCAGCCCCCAGCGTGCCGGCCACGGCCCTGGCCGAAGACCTCCAGGCGGGCCTGGCGCCACTGGTGGAGCTGCTGGCGGCATCGCAGGCGCAGCAGGTGCAGGTGTCGCAGACCCTGGCCGCGTTCGCCGGCTGGGCGCGACAGCAGGTCGAGCGGGGCACGCCGAGCGCTGTGGTGGCGCAGCGCGCGCGCGTGCGCCGCGCCGCGACGCCGGAGGAGCGGGCGCTGGATGAGGCGCTGATGCGCCACTTCTACGGCGAGTCATTGCCACCGGAAGACGGCGATGGCATGCCGGCATCCACGCCGCAGCCGCCGCCGCTGCCGTGACCACGCGCGTGCCACTGCCGCCACCGATGCTGCCGGATACGGTCGATGTCGCTGCGCTGGCCGACTATGGTGCGCCGTTGCTGCAGGCGCTGGCGCGGCGCGAAACGCCGTTGCCACCGGATGCGGGCGAGCGCCTGGTGGCTGCGCTTGCGCGCATCGCGCTGGCCTTGCAGGCCGGCAACCCGACGCAGATCCGGCAGCAGGAAGGCTGGTGGGGGCGACTGCTGGGGCGCGATGTCGCTCGCGAAGCAGAAGGGCACGCGCTGCAGTCTCAGCTGGGCGTACTGGCCCTGCAGGCGCGTGAGCAGGCTCAGCACCTGCAGCAGCACATGCAGCTGCGGGCCATGGCGATCGTTGAGCATTCCGCCGCAGCCGCGGCGCTGGACGGCTGGGCCGAACTGGCTGCGTCGCGGCTGACGACGCTGGATAGCGCCGGTCAGGCCGCGCTGTCGCATCGGCTGGACCATCTTCGCCGGCTGGCCTCGCTGCACCGCCTGGAAGCCGGCCAATCGCAGCTGCTGCAGGACCAGGACAACATGCTGCTGCAACGCTTCGCGCGCATCCATGACGTGCTGCTGCCGGCCTGGCGGCAGGCTGTACTGGCGAGCCAGGCCGCTGCGGGCGCTGCGTTGGCTGGCAAGGCTGCCACGTTGCACGCACAGATCGATGACGAGGTGGCCGCGGCTCAGGCTAGACTGCCTTGAGCCGGCCGCCGCTGCCGCTTACCCAACCGCAAGGAGACTGCCCGATGACCCAGGACAGCCAGACCCCCGGTGCCCTCGTACCCGGCACGACCACCGCCACTGCGCTCGATGAAGGTGCGCTGCAGGCGCTGGGACTGGTACGCGAGGATCTGCCGCGCATCGCCGAGATCCGTCTGGAACTGGACGATCTGCGCCCGGGCAACCTGCAGGTGTTCGGCCGCGAGGCGGCCACGCGCACCGCCGCGTTCTCCAGCCAGTTGCTGGACCAGGTCCGCAATCGTGACCTGGATGCCAGTGGCGAGAAGCTGGGCGAGGTGGTGCGCATCGCGCGCAGCCTGAAGCTGGACGGCTTCGCCCAGCGTTCGAAGGTGCCGGTGATAGGTGGTCTGATCGACCGCATACGCGCCTCCAAGGGCGAGCTGGTGCAGAAGTTCAGCGACACCAACGCGCAGATCGAACAGCTGCTGGCCGACGTCGGCGTGCAGCAGGCGTTGATGGGCAAGCGCGTGGGGGAGTTCGACCGCATGCACGATATCGTCCGCGAAGAACGTCGTGCGCTCGGCCTGTATGCGGCAGCGGGCAAGCAGCGGCTGGCCGAACTGCAGGCCGAACAGCTGGCCGGGCAGGGCAGTGAGGACCCCCAGCAGCGCATCCGCCAGGGCGAGATCGACAATGCGATCCGGTTGATCGAGAAGCGCGTGTCCGACCTGCTGCTGATGCAGCACGCCGCCGACCAGTCGCTGCCGATGATCCGCCTGATCCAGGCCAACGCGCTGCAGCTGATCGAGAAGTTCAACACCGTCCGCGACATCACCATTCCGTCGTGGAAGCGCCAGTTCGCCATCCAGCTCTCGCTGGGCGAACAGAAGGCTGCGGTCGAACTGTCCACGGCCATCGATGACGCCACCAACGAATTGATGCGTCGCAATGCCGACCTGCTTCGCCAGGCCTCGGTGGATACCGCGCGCAGCAACCAGCGCGGCGTGATCGACGTGGCCACGCTGCGCCATGTGCACGACCAGCTGATCGCCACGGTGGAAGAAGTGCGCAGCATCCACCGCGAAGGGATGCAGCAGCGGCAGCAGGCCGAAGTCGAGCTGTCGCGCCTGCGCGAAGACCTGCAGCAGCGCCTGGCCACACCGACCGCCAGCTGAAAAAAGGGGACGGAGGGAATTAAGTCGTTT
Organism: Stenotrophomonas maltophilia group sp. Smal32; assembly: GCF_030237085.1. Taxonomy (NCBI): domain Bacteria; kingdom Pseudomonadati; phylum Pseudomonadota; class Gammaproteobacteria; order Lysobacterales; family Lysobacteraceae; genus Stenotrophomonas; species Stenotrophomonas maltophilia group sp. Smal32. The sequence goes on along the minus strand of NZ_JASJSI010000054.1, from coordinate 3,950 downwards.
GTGCCACTTGCGACTTAATTCCCTCCGTCCCCTTTTTTTTGTCAGCGGAGTTGCTGGCCCAGCCAGTCGGCGAGCGCATCCACGCGCGCATCAGGTGGTCCGTCCGGTCGCGCCAGCACCCAGAAACCACCGGTGGCGGCAAACCCCCACGGCGCGACCAGTCGCCCGGCGGCCAGATCCTCGGCCACCAGTGGCTCGGGTGCGATCGCCGGGCCCAGCCCGGCCACCGCTGCCTCCAGCAGGTAGTACAGATGCTCGAAGGCCGTCCCCAGCTGCAGCTTCGCGGGGTCCAGAGCGTGCGCCTGCGCCCACGCCGGCCACGCCTGCGGCCGCGAGCTGGTGTGCAGCAGCGTCTCCTGAAGCAGCGCTGCGGGCGGTACATGCCGCAGGCGCTGCGCGGCCGGATGCGAGGGGGCCACCACCACGCCGACCCGTTCCGGGGCCAGCTCACGCACCTGCCAGCCGCGCGGCCACGGCCCCTGCGCCAGCAGCAATACCGCATCCAGTGCCGCCTGTGCTTCGGTGAAGCTGCCATCCAGCGCTGACCACTGCAGGCGCACGCCGGGCAGGGCGGCCTGCAGCGCAGGCAGGCGCGGGATCATCCAGCGCGCCAGCACGCTGCCGCTGCAGCCCAGTACCAGCGCCGGGGCCGCCGCCGGCCGCCGCAGTTCGCGCACGCAGTCTTCGATGCCGCCGAAGGCCTCGCTGCACGCTGCCTGCAGCCGCGTGCCCGCAGCGGTCAGGCGCAGGCCACGACCGGCCCGCTGGAACAAGGCCAGGCCAAGGTGATCCTCCAGCAGCTTCAATTGCCGACTGACCGCACCATGGGTGACGTGCAGGTCCTGCGCGGCGCGACCAACGCCGCCGAGACGGGCCGTGGCCTCGAACGCGCGCAGTGCATTGAGTGGAGGCAGCAGGGAACGGCTCACGTGAGATTTCCTGACGATATGCGCCAGATAATATCCATTTTCCGGTCACGACCCGTGCGCTAGAGTATCCACCTGTCTGAACCACCGGTCGTATCCATGTCTGCCTCCCCCATTGCCGACTATCACGCTTTCCCGGATGCCCAGGGCCACTTCGGCCGCTACGGCGGCAGTTTCGTTGCCGAAACCCTGGTCGGCCCGCTGCAGGAACTGGCCCAGGCCTATGACCAGGCGCGCCAGGATCCCGCATTCCAGCTGGCCTACGACCGCGACCTGGCCCATTACGTGGGCCGGCCAAGCCCGATCTATCACGCCCAGCGCCTGAGCGATCACGTCGGCGGCGCGCAGATCCTGCTCAAGCGCGAGGACCTGAACCACACCGGCGCGCACAAGATCAACAACACCATCGGCCAGGCCCTGCTGGCGGCGCGGATGGGCAAGAAGCGCATCATTGCCGAGACCGGCGCCGGCCAGCATGGCGTGGCCAGCGCCACGGTCGCAGCGCGGCTGGGCCTGGAATGCGTGGTGTACATGGGCGCCACCGACATCGAGCGGCAGAAGATCAACGTCTACCGCATGAAGCTGCTGGGCGCGACGGTGGTGCCGGTCACCTCCGGCTCGGCCACCCTGAAGGACGCGCTCAACGAAGCCATGCGCGACTGGGTGACCAACGTGCAGGACACGTTCTACATCATCGGCACCGTGGCCGGCCCGGATCCGTATCCGCGCATGGTCCGTGACTTCAATGCCATCGTCGGTCGTGAAGCGCGCGAGCAGATGCTGGCCGAGTACGGCCGCCTGCCGGATGCGATCACCGCCTGCGTGGGCGGCGGCAGCAACGCGATCGGCCTGTTCCATGCCTTCCTCAACGACCGCCAGGTCGAGATCGTCGGCGCTGAAGCGGCAGGTGATGGCATCAGCACCGGCCGTCACGCCGCCTCGATCGCTGCCGGTCGCCCGGGCGTGCTGCACGGCAACCGCACCTATGTGCTGTGCGATGACGACGGCCAGATCATCGAGACCCATTCGGTGTCGGCAGGCCTGGACTATCCTGGCGTCGGCCCGGAGCACGCGTTCCTGGCCGATACCGGTCGCGCACGCTATCTCGGCATCACTGACGAGGAAGCGCTGCAGGCATTCCATCTGCTGGCCCACACCGAAGGCATCCTGCCGGCGCTGGAGTCCAGCCACGCGCTGGCGCAGGCGATCAAGCTGGCGCGTGAGCGTCCGCACGACCAGATCGTTCTCTGCAATCTGTCCGGCCGTGGTGACAAGGACGTGCATACAATTGCCGCGCGCGAAGGGCTGGTACTGTGAGCGCGCTGCTGCGGAACAGCGGCGTGCTTCTGCTGGCACTGGGCCTGGCCGCGTGCCAGCCGCCGGAACCACCAGTGCTTGCGCCGGCTGCCAAGGCCACCACGCAGCCCGCACAGCAGCCGGCCGCCAATGATGACCTGGATCCGATGGCGCGTACGCCGATCGTCGATCCGCCCTCCGAAGAGGAGACGAACAGCGATGACGCGCCCGCGGTGGTTTCGGTGGCGCTGGATCATGCCGGTGACGTGCTGGTTGGCCAGCACATGAGTGACCTGAAGGCACAGGGTCCCTGGAAGGCGCAGGGTGCGAGGGAATTCTTCGAAGGCGACTGCGAGTACTACGACGGCAAGGGGCTGCCGCCGGGCGTGTCGATGATGACCGACGACGACCGCGTGGTCCGTTTTGATCTGAAGCCGGGTGATGAGGCGGAACTGCCGGTTGAACAGCCGGGGCCGTTCGGACTGCGCATCGGCATGACCCGTGCCCAGGCCATGGCCCAGTTCCCGAAACCGCCGGTGTCCAGCCCGCATGCCTACGACGGTGACCAGGGCGAGTACCTCACCTGGCAGGACCCGGGTTCGGACCTGGGCATCCGCCTGGAACTGTTTGAAGGGAAGGTTACCCGGATGTACTGGGGGACCAGCGATGCGATTGAACTGATTGAAGGATGTGCCTGAGATGCCTGTATCCCGACTCGATGCCTGTTTCCAGCGACTGCGCGAGCAGCAGCGCAAGGCGCTGATTCCCTTCATCACTGCCGGTGATCCTTCGCTGGAGGGCACCGTGCCGGTGATGCACGCGCTGGTCGAGGCCGGTGCCGACGTGATTGAACTGGGCGTGCCGTTCTCCGACCCGATGGCCGACGGCCCGACCATCCAGCGCAGCTCCGAGCGTGCGCTGGCACGCGGGGCGGGCAGCCGCTACGTGCTGCAGGCCGTGGCGCAGTTCCGCGAGCGTGACGCGCAGACGCCGGTGGTGCTGATGGGCTACCTGAACCCGGTGGAGATCCACGGCTACGCGGCCTTCGCCAAGGCGGCCGTGGAGGCCGGTGTGGATGGTGTGCTGCTGGTCGACCTGCCACCGGAAGAAGCCGGTGAAGCGCAGCAGGCCTTTGATGCAGCGGGCCTGGCACTGGTGCTGCTGGCCTCGCCGACCACCAGCGAAGCGCGGGCCGACAAGCTGTTGGCACTGGCCCGTGGCTACCTCTACTACGTCAGCTTTGCCGGTGTCACCGGCGCGTCCGAGCGGCTGGACAGTGATGCTGCCAGCGCCCGCCTGCAGGCCCTGCGTGCGCGCGCGTCGGTGCCGGTGGTGGCTGGCTTCGGCATCAAGGATGCCGCCAGTGCGGCGGCGATGGCGCGCCAGGCCGATGGCGTGGTGGTCGGCAGCGCTCTGGTGGCGGTGCTGGCCGAAGCGGATTCGGCCGAAGACGCAGCCCTGCGCGCTCGGACCTTCCTGGCCCCGTTGCGCCAGGCGCTGGACGCGTAATGGTAGCGCCGGGCGCCCCCCCGCCGGGCGGCGCGGGGGGCCACCCCCCCCCCCGGCCCCCCGGAACCCAGCACCCAAAAAAAACACCCCCCAACCCTTTTTATAACAACCCCAACACCCCCCCACGGGGTGCCCGGGCTCGTAAAGCGCCGAAATAATTTCTGCCTTTTGGGCCGCCCGCCCGCCCCAAAAGAATAATTAATACACAAATATTTTATT
>NZ_JASJSI010000053.1:0-28976 GCF_030237085.1 Stenotrophomonas maltophilia group sp. Smal32 | reverse complement strand
GGGGTGTCCGCGGCATGGATGCCGCGGCCAAGCCTCCAGGGACGGATTCACGGCGTCCCCCGCGAATCCAACCCGCCCGGCCAACCGCGGAACAAGTCGACTAACAGTCGACTCTACCGAACCGAGTCCCCCGCCACGAGGGGCTCAGCCGTTGGCCGGAATCCTCACAGTGCCGCGCGGATCCGCTCGCGCAGTGCTTCCAGATCCTTGGCAAACGCCTCGATGCCAGTCGCCAGCTTCTCGGTGGCCATCGGATCGGCCGCCAGGTCCGCCGCGAACTTCGCTGCGTCGATCGGGGTCACCGAGGCGCCATCAGCCGCACCAGCCACCAGCTTGCGCGGCAGCTCGCCGTGGTCGGCGTCCAGCTTCTCCAGCAGGTCCGGCGAAATGGTCAGGCGGTCGCAACCGGCCAGCGCTTCGATCTGCGCGGTCGAACGGAACGAAGCGCCCATCACCACGGTCGGCGAACCGCGGCGCTTGAACTCGGCATACACACCGCGTACGAACTTCACGCCCGGGTCTTCGTCGATGGTGGCCGGGGTCTGGCCGTTGGCCACGTACCAATCAAGGATACGGCCGACGAACGGCGAGATCAGGAACGCGCCGGCCTCGCTGCAGGCCAGTGCCTGGGTCGGGTTGAAGATCAGGGTCAGGTTGCAGTCGATGCCCTCGGCCTGCAGGATGCGCGCCGCCTCCACGCCTTCCCAGGTCGCGGCGATCTTGATCAGGATCTTCTCGCGCGGCACGCCGGCATCGGCGTACATCTGGATGAACTGGCGGGCCTTGGCCACGGTGGCGGCGGTGTCGTGGGCCTGGTCGGCATCCACTTCGGTGGACACGCGGCCCGGCACCAGGGTGCTCAGCAACGCGCCGACGCCGATGGTCAGACGGTCGGCCACGGCGTGCACCACGGCTTCGCGGTCGCCCGTCTGCTGCCGGCCCCAGGCCAGTTCGCGTTCGATCAGCTCGGCATAGACCGGCAGGTCCAGCGCCTTCTTCACCAGGGTCGGGTTGGTGGTGCAGTCCACCGGCTGCAGGCGCTTGATGGCGTCGTAGTCACCGGTATCGGCAACGACCACGGACAGTTCGCGCAGCTGGGACAGTTTGGACGGGGTACTCATTACGGCTCCTGGTGCAGGGGGATCGAATCGCGCGCGGTGCGCAGCGGGTGTCAGGGGCGGTCGTTGTGGACCGCGGTCACGCGCAGGCGCAGCTTGCGGCCACCGGGCGCGTTCCAGTCGATGCTCTGGCCGATGGCCAGGCCGAGCAGGGCACTGCCGACCGGGGCCAGCACGGAAACCTTGCCTTCGTCGACGTTGGCTTCGCGGGGGAAGACCAGGGTCAGGACGTGCTTCTCGCCCGACACTTCATCTTCGCACTCCACGCGCGAATGCATCATGACGATGCCTTCGGGAATCTGGTCCGGTGCCAGCACGGTGGCCCGGTTGAGTTCTTCAGCAAGCGCGAGCGCGGCAGGCGTCTGGCTCAGCGCAGGGGATTCGAGCATGGCGTCCAGGCGGTCCATGTCGAAGGTAGAAACGGTGATCGACGGCGGCAGGCCGCTGGCGGTACTCATGGTGAAGCTCCTTGGTTGAAAGCCATGCAAAAGGCGGCACCTGCTGGCGCCGCCTGTCTGTATTGTGGGGACAAATGCGGCCGGAATCGACTCCTGCCGATTCCAGGCCGGTACTGCGGGGGCTCAGCCGTTCAGCGCGGGGCCGGGCAGGGCGGCAGTGTCGCCGGCGGCGTTGACCGCTTCCAGGGTGAACAGCGCCTGCGGCAGGCGCTTGAACTGGTCGGCCAGCTCCATCAGGAAGTCGTTCATGGCCGAGCTGCGGCGCCAGATCATGGCGATGCGGCGGCTGGGACGGCCCTCGCCGGTGAAGTCGAGCAGGCGGATGTTGTTCGAGCGCGGCACTGGCGGCTGCACCGACAGGCTGGGCAGCAGGGTGATACCGACGTCGGCGGCAACCATCTGCCGCAGCGTCTCCAGGCTGGTGGCGCGGAACTCGGACTTCTCGTTGGCGCCGAACAGGCGGCAGACTTCCAGCGCCTGGTCGCGCAGGCAGTGCCCGTCCTCCAGCAGCAGCAGCTTCTGTGTGGCCAGTTCCTGCACGTCCAGGTGCTCGCGGCGGGCCAGCGGGTGGCGCCCGGACACGGCCAGCAGGAACGGTTCCTCGAACAGGAACTCGGCGTGCAGCTGGTCGTCGATCACCGGCAGCGCCAGCAGCGCAGCATCGAGTTTGCCTTCGCGCAGGCGGTCGAGCAGCACATCGCTCTTTTCCTCGACCAGCAGCAGTTCCAGCTCCGGGAAGCGATCGCGGATGCGCGGGATCACATGCGGCAACAGGTAGGGGCCCAGGGTCGGGAAGATCCCCAGGCGCACCGTACCGGCTTCCGGATCGCGGCTGCGTCGCGCTGCTTCCTTGAGTTGTTCCACTTCGGACACGATCACCCGTGCCCGTGCCGCCGCTTCCTGCCCGGCCGGGGTCAGCATCACCTTGCGCGGTGCGCGTTCCACCAGTGGCAGGCCCAGTTCTTCTTCCAGCTTGCGGATCTGCGTGGACAGCGTCGGCTGGCTGACGAAGCAGGAGGCGGCAGCCCGGCCGAAATGCTTGTGGTCGGCCAGGGCTACCAGGTACTTCAGATCACGTAGGTTCATTCTTACACCCCAGGGATAACGGACCGGCTGACGGCGTGGTTACCCGACAGGCAGACAATGTTCCCGGTGATCTGGGAACGGTGGATCAGGCCGCTTCAGCAACGGCACCACTGCTGTTGCTCACCGACGAGCGTATCAGGTGGTCGAACGCGCTCAGTGCGGCGGTCGAACCGGCGCCCATCGCGATGATGATCTGCTTGTAGGGCACCGTCGTGCAATCGCCAGCGGCGAACACACCCGGCAGGTTGGTCTGGCCGCGGTCGTCGATGACGATCTCGCCACGCGGCGACAGCGCCACCACGTCCTTCAGCCATTCGGTGTTGGGCAGCAGGCCGATCTGCACGAAGATGCCTTCCAGCTCGACGCGGTGGGCGTCGCCGCCGACGCGATCCTTGTAGACCAGGCCGGTGACGCGGCTGCCGTCGCCCAGCACCTCGGTGGTCTGCGCGCTGGTGAGCACGGTGACATTGCCCAGGCTGCGCAGCTTCTTCTGCAGCACTTCATCGGCGCGCAGGCTGGAATCGAACTCCAGCAGGGTCACATGCGACACGATGCCAGCCAGGTCGATGGCCGCTTCCACGCCGGAGTTGCCGCCGCCGATCACCGCCACGCGCTTGCCCTTGAACAGCGGGCCATCGCAGTGCGGGCAGTAGGCGACGCCCTTGTTGCGGTACTGGTCTTCGCCCGGCACGTTCATCTGCCGCCAGCGCGCGCCGGTGGACAGGATCACCGAGCGCGACTTCAGCACCGCGCCGTTCTCCAGCTGCACCTGCACCAGGCCGTCTTCGCCGGCCGGCACCAGCGCACTGGCGCGCTGCAGGTTCATGATGTCCACCTCGTACTCGCGCACGTGCTGTTCCAGCGCCGTGGCCAGCTTCGGGCCCTCGGTCTCCTTCACCGAAATGAAGTTCTCGATCGCCATGGTGTCAAGCACCTGGCCACCGAAACGCTCGGCGGCGATGCCGGTGCGGATGCCCTTGCGCGCGGCATAGATCGCCGCTGCGGCACCGGCCGGGCCGCCGCCCACCACCAGCACGTCGAAGGCGTCCTTGGCGGCGATCTTCTCGGCATCGCGCTTGCCGGCGTTGGTGTCCAGCTTGGCCACGATCTGTTCCAGGGTCATGCGGCCCTGGTCGAACACTTCACCGTTGAGGTACACGGTGGGCACGGACATGATCTCGCGCTTCTCCACTTCGTCCTGGAACAGCGCACCGTCGATGGCCACGTGCTGGATGCGCGGGTTGAGCACGGCGGCCAGGTTCAGCGCCTGCACCACGTCCGGGCAGTTCTGGCAGGACAGCGAGAAGTAGGTTTCGAACTTGTAATCGCCTTCCAGGTTCTGCACCTGCTCGATCAGTTCGGCGGTGGCCTTGGACGGATGACCGCCGACCTGCAGCAGCGCCAGCACCAGCGAGGTGAACTCGTGGCCCATCGGCAGGCCGGCGAAGGTCAGGTGGATATCCTGGCCCGGCGTGCCCAGGTCGAACGAGGGCACGCGGCCCTGGCCGTCGCGCAGCACCTGCAGCGAGATCTTGTCCGACAGGCTTTCCAGGGTCTGCAGCAGTTCCAGCATTTCCTGCGACTTGGCGCCGTCGTCGGCGTGCGCGGTGATCTGGATCGGGCGGGTCACGCGCTCCAGATAGGTCTTCAGCTGCGACTGCAGGTTGGCGTCCAACATCGGGTCATCTCCTGGCTTCAGGCAAACAGGGGTCGTGGCACCGCTGTAGAAGGTAGCGGACCAGCTGGGGGTAGGGGTGAACCCAAGACAGCGACCGTGGAAGGGGCTGGCTGGCCAAGGCTGGCGCGCGTTGGCTGTCTTGGGTTCACCCCCACGCCGGCGGGGGACCGGCACGGGGATGAAGGGCGCGCCGTGGCGTGGGGCCGCGGCAGGCCGGTACTGCGTTAGATCTTGCCGACCAGGTCCAGCGACGGGGTCAGGGTCTTCTCGCCTTCCTTCCACTTGGCCGGGCACACCTGGTTCGGGTTGGCGGCGGTGAACTGGGCAGCCTTCAGCTTGCGCAGGGTCTCGGACACGTCACGGGCGATCTCGTTGGAGTGGATCTCCAGGGTCTTGATCACGCCTTCCGGGTTGATGATGAAGGTGCCGCGCAGGGCCAGGCCTTCTTCTTCAATGTGCACGCCGAAGGCGCGGGTCAGCTGGTGGGTCGGGTCGCCGACCAGCGGGAACTGGGCCTTGCCGACGGCCGGCGAGGTTTCGTGCCACACCTTGTGAGAGAAGTGGGTGTCGGTGGTGACGATGTAGACCTCGGCGCCAGCCTTCTTGAACTCGGCGTAATGGTCAGCCGCGTCTTCGATCTCGGTCGGGCAGTTGAAGGTGAAGGCGGCCGGCATGAAGATCAGGACGGACCACTGGCCCTTCAGGCTGGCATCGGAAACCTTGATGAACTCGCCATTGTGGTAAGCGTTGGCTTCGAACGGCTGGATCTGGGTGTTGATCAGGGACATCGTTTTTCCTCTGGTGAAGGGGAGTGGGTGAATCGACAGGAGCTAGGTTACCGACTCGCTGGCGATAAGAACAATCCATTGATTGCATCTATTTGATAGATGGAGTCTATCAAAAGGCCATGAGCTGACACTGAACCTTGCCGCTCCCATCCTGCAACTGCCTGTATGACAAGGAAAATCTTTCCCGGCAGGTGAATGCGGCCGATAGCCCGTCCTTATCCCGTTCGCCAGAACCTGAACGGATTCCGCTGTTGTAGAGCCGAGCCTACGCTCGGCTGTCCCAGAAGCAGCCGAGCATGGGCTCGGCTCTACAATTGCGGCATGTCTGTCAAAACCGAATCCTCCCTGCGCCAGATCGTGGCCGATGCCAGCGCCCGCCTCGGCGGCGTTGAAGCCCGCCACGAGGTCGAACTGCTGCTGCTGCATGTACTGGAGCGCCCGCGCAGCTGGCTGTTCGCGCACGCCACCGATCCGCTGGCCGCTGCCGACCAGGCGGTCTTCGAGGCGTTGCTGGCCCGCCGTGTGGCCGGCGAGCCGGTTGCCTACCTGACCGGCCGCCGCGGCTTCTGGACGCTGGACCTGGAGGTCGACCCGGCCACGCTGATTCCGCGCCCGGAAACCGAACGGCTGGTGGAACTGGCGCTGGAGCGCCTGCCGGCCAATCGCGACCTGCAGGTGGCCGACCTCGGCACCGGGAGCGGTGCGATCGCGCTGGCGCTGGCCAGCGAGCGGCCGCAGGCGCAGGTGCTGGCCACCGATGCCAGCCCGGGCGCGCTGGCCGTGGCCACGCGCAACGCCGCGCGCCATGAACTGCGCAACGTGCGCTTCGCCCAGGGGGGCCACGACTGGTACGCGCCGCTGCAGGGCGCGCGCTTTGATCTGATTGCCAGCAACCCGCCGTACATCGCCAGCGACGACCCGCATCTGGAACAGGGCGACCTGCGTTTTGAACCGGCCACTGCGCTGGCCTCCGGTGTGGACGGCCTGGACGACATCCGCCGCATCGTCGACGGTGGCCTGGCCCACCTGCTGCCTGATGGTTGGCTGCTGATCGAGCACGGTTGGGACCAGGGCCAGGCGATCCGCGCGTTGTTCGACGCGGCGGGTTTTGCCGACGTGCAGACCGTGCAGGACCTGGAGCAGCGCGACCGCATCACCCTGGGCCGGCGACCGGCCTAGAATGGAGGTTCTCCTGCCCCGGCAGGGCATCACCCTGGAGCTGCAAGCATGCGTACGCTGTACCCCGCCATCACCCCCTACGACGTCGGCACCCTGAAGGTCGATGACCGCCACACGCTGTACTTCGAACAGTGCGGCAACCCGGATGGCAAGCCGGTGGTGATGCTGCACGGTGGCCCGGGCGGCGGCTGCAGCGACAAGATGCGCCAGTTCCACGACCCGTCGAAGTACCGCATCATCCTGTTCGACCAGCGTGGTGCCGGCCGTTCCACCCCGCACGCCGACCTGGTGGACAACACCACCTGGGACCTCGTTGCCGATATCGAAAAGCTGCGCGAGCACCTGAAGGTGGATCGCTGGCAGGTATTCGGCGGCAGCTGGGGTTCGACCCTGGCCCTGGCCTATGCAGAAACCCACCCGCAGCGTGTGACCGAGCTGGTGCTGCGCGGCATCTTCATGCTGCGCCGCTGGGAACTGGAATGGTTCTACCAGGAAGGTGCCAACCGCCTGTTCCCGGATGCCTGGGAGCATTATCTGAAGCCGATCCCGTCGGTGGAGCGTCATGACCTGATCTCGGCCTTCCACCGCCGCCTGACCAGCGACGACGAAACCACCCGCCTGGAAGCGGCCAAGGCCTGGGCGGTGTGGGAAGGTGCGACCAGCTTCCTGCACGTCGATGACGACTTCATCAACAGCCACGAAGACCCGCACTTCGCGCTGGCCTTCGCCCGCATCGAGAACCACTACTTCGTCAACGGTGGCTTCTTCGAGGTGGAAGACCAGCTGCTGCGCGACGCGCACCGCATCGCCGACATCCCGGGCGTGATCGTGCACGGCCGCTACGACGTGGTCTGCCCGCTGGCCAATGCCTGGGACCTGACCAAGGTATGGCCGAAGGCGAAGCTGGAAATCACCCCGGCCTCGGGCCACTCGGCGTTCGAGGCCGAGAACGTGGACGCGCTGGTGCGCGCCACCGATAGCTTCGCCTGATCGGCAACGCCAGGGGTCAGATCCCTTTCCCAAGGAAAGGGCTCTGACCCCGACCCGGATGCACCGGCCGGTAGATCCACGCCATGCGTGGATGGGGGCAACGCAGGAGCCTCCACGCATGGCGTGGATCTACCAGTTCCCGGCCAGCAACGCGTCAGCCAGCACCTGCAGTTTCGGTGAGTGCTGCCGCGACGGCGGGTAGATCAACGACAACGCACGGCTGCGGCCTTCGAACGGCTGCAGCACGCGCTGCAGCCGGCCATCGGCCAGCGCGTCGGCCACCGCGAAATCCATCACCTGCACGATGCCGATGCCGGCGATGGCCGCTTCCACCAGTGGATCGCCGCTGTCGAACACCATCCGCGTCGGCGGCGTGACTTCCCGTAGCTGGCCGTCGTGCAGGAACTGCCAGTCGACCACGCGGCCACTACGCAGGTTGCGCACGGCCAGGCAGGCGTGGTCCTGCAGCGCGGTCACATCGACCGGCGCGCCGCAGCGGGCCAGATAGTCCGGGCTGGCCACTGTCACCCAGCGCAGCGGCCGCAAGGGCCGCGCAACAATGCGCTGGTCGGCGATGACGCCGGTACGCAGCGCGGCATCGAACCCTTCCTCGACCAGATCGACCAGGCGGTCGCTCAGCACCGCTTCCACCTGCAGCTGCGGATGCTGTTGCAGCAGCGGTGCCAGCATTGGCACGAGCACCTTGCGGCCGAACATCGACGGCGCGCTGATCTTCAAGGTGCCCGAGGGCGTGCAGGGTCGGTCGGCCAGCTGCCGCTCGGCATCGTCGAGGCCAGCCAGCAGCGGCATCACCTGTTCGACGAACTGGCGGCCATCCGGGGTCAGCGCCACGTTGCGCGTATTCCGCTGCAGCAGCTTCACCCCCAGCGTGGCCTCCAGTCGGCCGATCGCGCGCGACAGGCCGGACTGGCTCAGGCCGAGCTGGCCGGCGGCCACCGTGAAGCTGCGCGCTTCCGCCACCTGCACCAGCATGCGCACCGCATTGAGGTCCATCGAGGCTCCATTCATGCGAAAAATCATGACAGATATGGTCTTCAAGGGGTTTAATGATATGGGCGCATCAATGAGACTGCGCTCCCCCCACCGCTTCAACCCGCCGATGCCTCCCCTCAACTATCCACGCTGGGCGCTGACCCTGCTGGCCACCGCGCAGCTGATCATCGCCCTCGACGCCACCATCATCTTCGTCGCCCTGCATGACATGGGCCGCGCGCTGCAGATCAACGCGCAGCAGCTGCAGTGGGTGGTCAGTGCCTACACCGTGGCCTTTGGTGGCAGCCTGCTGCTGGGGGGGCGTGCCGCCGATCTGATCGGGCGCCGTCGCTTCTACCGGCTGGGCATGCTGCTGTTCGCACTGGCCTCGCTGCTCGGCGCGCTTGCGCCGAACGCGACCCTGCTGATCATCGCGCGTGCCGCACAGGGCGTCGGTGCGGCGCTGCTGTTCCCGGCCACGCTGGCGCTGATCAACACGCTGTACGCCGAAGGCCCGGTGCGCAACCGCGCGCTGGCGATCTGGAGCATGGCCAGCGCGGTCGGCCTGGCGCTGGGCACGCTGCTCGGCGGCGTGCTGACCCAGGCGTTCGGCTGGCCGGCAGTGCTGGCGGTGATCGTGCCGCTGGCCACCGCATGCGCAGTGGCTGCCGGTGCATGGCTACCGGCCGATGGCCCACGGGTGCAGGGACGTTCGTTCGACCTGGCCGGTTGCCTCACCGTCACCGCCGGCGGCAGCCTGCTGGTCACCACCCTGGTGCAAGGGCCGGAGTGGGGCTGGACGGCACCGGCCACGCTCATCTGCCTGCTGCTTTCAGCGGTACTGCTGGCGGCGTTCGTGCAGATCGAAAAGCGCAGCCGTGACCCGCTGATGCAGTTTTCGCTGTTGCGCCTGCCTGGCCTGCGCGCGGCACTCGGCCTGACCTTCGCCTTCATGAGCAGCTATGGCGTGCAGTACTACTTCCTTGCGCTGTACTTCCAGGATGGCTACGGCTGGAGCCCGCTGCAGGCCGGCATGGCCTTCCTGCTGCCGACGCTGGTGTGCACTTTCGGCATTCGTATTGCCGAACGCATGCTGCGGCGCCGTTCGCCACGGCAGGTACTGGCCTGGGGCTTCGCCGCCGGTGCCATCGGCATCGCTGCGGTGGCGGTGGCGATGCCGCATGGCGCTGGCTACTGGCCGCTGCTGCCGGGCATCGTGGTGCTGAGTGTCGGCCAGGGCATGAGCTGGACAGCGATGTGGATCGTGGCCGGTCAGGGCGTGCCGGGACCGCAGCAGGGTGTCGCGTCCGGCATGGCCGCCACCGCCCAGCAGATCGGTGGCGCGCTGGGATTGGCGGTACTGGTGATGGTGGCCAACGCGGCGCGCAGCACGCAGGCAGCAACCAGTGCCGATGCCCTGCAGGGCATGGTCAATGCACAGTACGGCGCCGCGCTGTTCGCTGCGCTCGGCGTGGTGATCGCGCTGGGCCTGCGCCCGGCGCCGGTAGACTCGTCAGCAACCGCCTGCCTGAGCACCGACGCATGATCGAACTGCTGGACCTGCAACAGACCCTGCATGCCTTCGCAGCCTGCAACGATGATGATGAGGTGTACGGCTCCTTCGGTTGGGTGCACGCCACCGATGACGACCTGCTGCAGGCGCGCTTCTGGTTGCCACCCGATGAGGATGCCGCATTCGATGAGGACAGCGAGGTTCCGGCTGAAGCGCGCGCGCTGGGCCTGGGCACGTTCCTGGAACCTGCGACGTTTGCGGACGTGCTCGACGTGCAGAAGCGGCAGCGCCCGTTGTCTTCGCTGCGGGACTACGCGCAGGCGCTGGCGTACTACGCCGAGTACGACGCGTTCCGGCAGGTCGAAGGCATCGATGAGGCCCTGGGCGAAGCGGAAGCTGCGGAACAGGCGGCTGCACGCGAGGCGGGTGTGGGCACAGGCATCTTCGCGTCCTTCGATATGGCATTGAACGCGTGCCCGGAAGCGCAGATCAAAGCGGCGGCGCAGCGCGTGGCGCGCCTGCTGGAGATTCCGGTGGGCGATGCATTGGCGCGTTGCCGCGCGTTGCCGCTACTGCTGGGTGAAGCGCTGGATCGGCGTCGTGCGCAGGCGATCAAGGATGACTTCGCCGACATCGGCGCGACGCTGCAGGTGCGTGGCTACAAGCCGTTCCCGTGGATGGACGCGCCCGCATTGCGTTGAACAACACCATCCATGCCATGCCTGGATGACGTTCAACCAAACGCCAGCAACTGCGGCTGCAATGCGCTGAAGATCCGCGCCAGCCGCTCCGCCCACGCCTGCTGCCCGGCCACGTCGGCAATCAGGTCCTGGCGGATCTCCAGCTCCACGTGCACCAGGCCACGGCCTTCGCCATGCACCGGCACCGCATAGTCACTGGTACTGCTGACCGAATACGGCTCATTGTCACCCACCACCAGGTCGCCCTCGTCGCGCAGTGCCTGCAGCAGCGCATGGGCAAAACGCGTGTCCTGGTGGTACAGCACGCCGGCATGCCACGGCCGCTGCATGCCGTTCATCGCCGGGGTGAAGCTGTGCATCATCACCAGCAGCGTGGGGCGGCCTGCATCACGGCGTGCATCAAGCTCGGCGTCGATGCGCGCGTGGTAGGGCGCGTGGATCGCTTCGATGCGTTGTTGCCGCTGCGCTGCCGACAGCCCGGTATTGCCTGGCACCACCGTGTGGTCGCTCACTTCCGGAATCAGCGTTGGCGACGCCAGCGGGCGGTTGCAGTCGATCAGCAGCCGCGAATAGGTCTGTTCGATCGCCCAGGCATCCAGCCGTTCGGACAGTGCGCGGGTGGTGCCGGCAATGCCGATGTCCCAGCCGATATGGCGGTCCAGTTCGGCCTGCGGCAAGCCCAGGCCTGCGAGGACGCGCGGCACCCGCTGGCCGGCATGGTCGGCCAGCAGCAGGAACGGCGAGGCGCCCTGCGGCCGGTGGATCGTGTGGATCGCCGGGTCGTCTGCGCCCAGCAGCGCAGGCAGCGCGTGCAGATCGGCGTCAGCCACGCGGGCGTCCGTCCAGATGGTGCTCGATCATCCACAGCCCGGCCCAGAGCTTGGCATCCAGCTCGTAGCCTTCGCCCATTTTCTCTACCAGCCAGGCAGCCGCCCGAGCACGCGGAATCTCGTGCACGGTGATGTCTTCGCTGTCATCACCACCGCCCTCGCCGACACGGCGCAGGCCGGTGGCGCGCACGAAGGCGATCTTCTCGCTGCTGGCGCCAGAGGACGTCGGGCCGATCATCAGCACTTCGGCGTGATCGGCGGTCCAGCCGGTTTCTTCCTCCAGCTCGCGCACCGCCGAGACTTCGATCGACTCGCCGGCGTGGATGTCGCCGACCAGGCCGGCCGGCATCTCGATGGTGGGGGCCTGCAGCGGCACGCGGAACTGCTCGACGAACAGCACCTTGTCCTCGGGGGTGACGGCGATGATGATCGCGGCCAGGCCACCGGCATGGGTACGTTCGCTGTATTCCCAGGTGCCGCGCACCAGCATGCGCTGGTACTTGCCTTCATAGACGACACGCGGGGCTTCGGTGTTGCGCTGGCTCATGCGGGCTCGCTGTGGGTGGGAAGAATATCGGGTACGCCGGCGGCATCGAACAGCCGGCGGCGTGTCATCGGGCCGAAGCGCAGGGTCTGGCACAGGCCGCTGAGCAGCTCGGGATCGGCGGTCTGGCGCAGCAGGCCGGGTTGGCTGCCTTCCAGCGGCGCGTCCAGCGCGATGGTGGTCAGCTGGCGCCAGAGCAGGGCGTGCTCGCGCTGCTCGCGCAGGCGCACGGCCATCTGGGCGGCGCCACGCAGGCGCAGGAACGGCACTTCATCCAGTCGCTCGTACAGCACGTCCATGCTGCCGAAATGGGCCAGCAGCACGGCAGCGGACTTGCTGCCGACGCCACTGACACCGGGAATGTTGTCCACCGCGTCGCCACACAGCGCCAGGTAATCGGCGATCTGGTGCGCATGCACGCCGTGTCGTGCCTTCACCCCGGCCACGTCCCAGCGCTGGTT
The DNA here is from genome assembly GCF_030237085.1 of Stenotrophomonas maltophilia group sp. Smal32. Classification (NCBI taxonomy): domain Bacteria; kingdom Pseudomonadati; phylum Pseudomonadota; class Gammaproteobacteria; order Lysobacterales; family Lysobacteraceae; genus Stenotrophomonas; species Stenotrophomonas maltophilia group sp. Smal32. The sequence continues at coordinate 16,637 of NZ_JASJSI010000053.1, read as the reverse complement.
GCGTGCGTAGTCCCACTGTTCGTCGTGGTCCAGCAGCAGCTGCGACAGGTCCTTGTCGGCGGAGATGATCACGCCGCGGTGGCTGCCACGATTCACATGCAGGGCGCTGCCGATCAGGTCATCTGCCTCGTATTCGTGGTGGGCCAGAACGGCAAGGCCCAACGCCGCGCACAGCGCCTTGCAGTGCACGAACTGGCGCTTGAGCGCCTCCGGCGCCGGGTCGCGGTTGGCCTTGTAGGCCGGGTACAGGCGGTGGCGGAAGCCACTGTCCAGTGCTTCGTCGAAGGCGATGGCGATGTGACGCGGGCGCTCGCGCTCGAGCAGGTCCAGCAGGAAGCGGGCGAAGCCGTGCACGGCATTGGTCGGCCAGCCCTGCGCGTCCTGGAACTGGTCCGGCAGCGAGTGCCAGGCGCGGAACACGTAGATGCTGGCGTCGACCAGGTACAGCGACGGCGGTGGTACCGGCAGGGTCATGCCGGAGGCGTCCAGTCGCGCAGCAGGGCGGCCGGGTCCGGACGCTCGCGCTCGGGCACGGCGGCCTTCGGCGTGCCGATATGGATGAAACCGGCAATGCCTTCGCCCTCGGACAGCCCCAGGTAGGCCTGCACGGCCGGGTCGAAGGCCATCCAGGCGGTCAGCCACTGCGCGCCGAAGCCCAGCGCCTGCGCGGCCTGCAGCAGGGCGAAGCAGACGCAGCCGGCGGTCATCAGCTGCTCCTGTTCGGGCACCTTCGGGTCCGGGCGCGGGCTGGCCACCACCACGATCACCAGCGGCGCATGGCTGAATCGCTGGCGGTCCTTTTCGAACACGGCCTCGCCGGCGTGCGGGTCGCGTTGGCGGCTGCGCTCGGCCAGGAAGTCGCCCAGAGTGTGACGTGCATCGCCGGCGATCTTCAGGAAGCGGAACGGCACGCGCTTGCCGTGGTCGGGCACACGCACGGCCGAGGCCAGCATCCGCTGCAGGGTGGCCGGATCCGGGCCGGGCTCGGCCAGCTGCCGCGAAGGCACGGAGCGGCGGGCATCCAGGGCGAGCAGGGCGGCGGGGTCGGGCATGGAGTCTGAACCGGTCATCACGGAGGTTTGATTATAGTCGGGGTGGTCAAAGACACCGTCTGTGTCGCGTCTGGCCTTTGAATATCAAACTGTGATGAACGTCATGCCACTGGCGGGAAACGGACGGCCGCTTCCCCTCGCCTCGCAGGCCTTGCACGGCTTACGATATCTACCTTGCCGGGCCGCCGGTCATGAGGTTTGAAGTGAGGACTGTTTCACTGTCCGTGACGGGCTGGCCGGCCTACCATCGACGTACCGGTACATGGGGTGTGCCGGTTGTCGCGATGTCCACGTTGTCTGTCGTACCAGAGAAGGTGGGGAGCCTTCCCGAATGATGAGCGCGCCCACACCGATGGGATCGCCGGGCCGTGACCCGGCCCAGCTCCAGCTTGCCCGGGACATGGTCCTGCCCGCGCTGTGCCAGGCCTTCGGCGCGGCACTGGCGCGCTTCGACGATGCCCTGTTCGATCGGGCCGGCAATGCCGGTTCGTCGCAGCTGCTGTTCCTGGATGCGATGCGCGAACTGCGCCGCCGCCGCGAGGACATTGCCGGTGCCTTCTCTGGCCACCTGCAGCGGGCCTGGGATGCGCTGGCCAGTGGTGAGCCCATGTCGGCCGAATCGACGCTGTCCGGCCCAGCCGAGGATGGCCTGAGCCTGCTGGCCGAGCACGTGCTGGAGTCGCGGCTGGCGGTGCGCAATTTCGCCACGGTGCTGCTGCGTGACTTCAAGCCGGTCCTGGCGCGGCTCGACCGCCGCCTGGGCCGTCTGATCGGCGGCGCCGAACTGGATGCCGACCATAATCCCATCAGCCCCGAACACCTGGGCGTGGCTATCCACGAAGCCTTTGCCGGCTGCGAACTGGCTCCGGAAGTGCACCTGGTGCTGATCAAGCTGTGCGAGCGCGACCTGCGCGCGCCGGTGGGTCGCATCTACGAGAAGCTGGACGAGCAACTGGCCGCGGCCGGGGTGATGTCGCAGACGGGAGCGCCGCGGCGTCCACTGTCGGCGGCGCCCGACCCGCGCATGGCCTCGGGCCTGGATGACCTGGTGGAGCAGCGCCCGGGCACGGGCCTGGACGGCGAATTCGGTGATGACGAGCAGGCCGCGCCGGCCTGGGCGCAGCGCTTTGCCGCACGCTGGTCCGAGCGGCGTGGGCACATGCAGCAGCACCTGGGCGCCGAAGACGGCGGCACCGGCGACGCCCATGCGGGCCAGCAGGGCATGCTGCTGGAGGCGCTGCACGAACTGCTGCAGCAGACCCGCCACGTGCGCGAGGACGCGACGTCGGCCGCACAGGTGGCGATCGGCCAGCAGCGTCCGCTCAGCCAGCGCGAGATGATGTCGGTGCTGTCGCTGCTGCAGGCCACGCCCAGTGCGACCCTGCGCGCGGCGATCGGCGAGGACGGCGAATCGTTGGCGCAGCGGTTGAAGAGCGAAGTGCTGTCCAGCGCCACCCGTCTCGGTGTCGATCCGGGCCAGACCCGGCTGGACCCGCAGGACGAGGATGCGATCGACCTGGTGGGCATGCTGTTCGACGTGATGCTGGACGAGCGCGAACTGGAAGGCCGCTCGCGCGAGCTGATCGGCCGCCTGGTGGTGCCGTTCGTCAAGGTCGCGATGCTCGACCGCCGCATGTTCGTGCAGAAGACCCATCCGGCGCGCAAGCTGCTCAACTCGCTGGCCGAGGCCTGCGAAGGCAACACCGGCGAAAGCCAGGCCGAGCGCATGCTGATGGCCAAGGTCGAGGAGATCATCGAGCGCCTGGTTGCCGAGTTCAACGAGAACCTGGCGATCTTCCTGACCCTGGAAGAGGAATTCCGCGAGTTCCTGGTGCAGCACCGCCGTCGCGTGGAAATCGCCGAGCGCCGCGCCGCCGAAACGCAGCGTGGCCAGGAAAAACTGGAAATGGCCCGCACCCGCGCCGGCGCCGAACTGGACCGCCGCATCGGTGATGCCACCCTGCCGCCGGCCATCGCCGAATTCCTGCGCCAGCCGTGGCAGCACCACCTGACCCTGGCGCTGCTGCGCGAGGGCGAGGAGGGCGCATCGGTGGCCGAGGCGCTGAGCCTGGGCGACGGCCTGCTGGAGGAAGTGGCCGAGGCCCGCCGCCAGATCGTCGGCAAGCCGTGGCTGCAGGCCTGGCAGCCGGTGCTGGCCAAGGTGTTCGCCAGCGTTGGCGTGCATGGCGACGCCGCCACCGGCGCCATCGATGCCCTGCATGACACCCTGCAGGGCATTGCCGAATCGCGGCCGGAACTGCAGCGCGGGCTGCCGGAACTGCCGCAGGTCGTACTGCCCGCGCCACCGGTAGCCGAATCGCCGGCGGTGGAGCTGAGCGGCCAGATCGATGCCGATGATTTCGACAATGCCGACGCCGATCGCTTCCGTCGAATGGAGATCGGCAACTGGCTGGATTTCGTCGACAAGGACGGCAAGGTGCAGGCCGGCAAGCTGTCCTGGGTCAGCCCGATTTCCTCGCGCCTGCTGTTCGTCAACCGTCGTGGCGTGCGCTTCTGCGTAGCCTCGCCGGAGGAACTGGCGGTGATGGTGCGGCTGGGACGTCTGCGCGCCCATGTGGATGACGGTGCGTTCGACAGCGCGATGCAGGGCGTGATCGATCGGCTGGACCCGGGCAGCGCCACCCTGCACTGAGTGGAGCCGCCTGCTAGGATCGGGAAAACTCACCGATCAGCGGGGACCTGCATGGCCGTAGCGTTGCTGGGGATCAAGGAGACCGTGCCGGGCGAACGGCGCGTGGCGCTGACACCGGAGACCGCGCGCAAGCTCGGCGCCCTGGGCATCACTGTCTGGTACGAGCCCGGCGCCGGACTGGCCGCAGGTTTCACCGATGCCGCCTATGACGATGCCGGTGCCCGCGCGTTCGATGCCAGCCGCTGGGCCGAAATCGACATCCTGTTGTGCGTGCAGGCGCCGGCGGTGGCGGTGCTGGATCAGCTCAAGCCGGGTGCCACCGTGGTTGGCCTGTTGACTCCTGCCAGTGATCCGGCCCTGGCGGCACTGGCTGCCGATGACCGCCTGCACCTGTTCCCGCTGCAGCAGCTGCCGCGCACCACCCGTGCGCAGGCGATGGATGTGCTCAGTTCACAGGCCGGCATGGCCGGTTACAAGGCCGCGTTGATCGCCGCCGAACGCGCACCCCGTTTCTTCCCGATGCTGACCACCGCTGCCGGCACCGTGCGTCCGGCCAAGGTGCTGGTGATCGGTGCCGGCGTGGCGGGACTGCAGGCCATTGCCACTGCCCGGCGCCTCGGTGCCCAGGTGGAAGGCTTCGACGTGCGCCCGGAAACCCGCGAGCAGATCCAGTCGCTGGGCGCCCGTTTCCTCGACCTGGGGGTGAGCGCGGCCGGCGAGGGCGGTTACGCGCGCGCGTTGACCGATGAGGAGCGAGCCGAGCAGCAGCGCCGCCTGGCCGATCACCTGCGCGGCGTGGATGTGGTGATCTGCACGGCGGCGGTACCGGGGCGCCCGGCACCCACCATCGTCACTGCGGCGATGGTGGAAGGCATGGCCACTGGCAGCGTGATCGTGGACCTGGCCGCCGAGAGCGGTGGCAACTGCGCACTGACCCGGCCGGGGCAATGCATCGAACACCAGGGCGTGACCATCGACGGCCCGCTGGGCCTGGCCAGTCGCGGCGCGACCCAGGCCAGCGAGATGTATGCGCGCAACCTGCTGAACTTCGTCGCGCTGTTCGTGCGCGAGGGGCAGCTGGCGTTCGACTGGGACGACGAGTTGCTGGCCAAGACACGCTGGCAGGCGTGAACCTGATATGCCTCCTGTAGAGCCGAGCCCATGCTCGGCTTGCGCAGGCGCGATAAAGCAGCCGAGCTTGGGCTCGGCTCTACAAAGGGTTGAACGCTGCCTTTACCGCGGCTTGGCCGGCGGCGGGTTGTCGCGCACCCAGTCCTTGCGCTGTTCCGGCGTCATCTGCGACCAGCGCTCACGCAGGGCGTCGCGCTGCGCCGGTGGCATGTCGCGCATCTGACCGAACAGTGCCCGGGCCTGCTCACGCTGTTCCGGGCTCATGTGCTCGAAGCGGCGCAGACCACGGCGCGCCTTGTCACGTTCCTCCGGGCTCATCGATTGCCAGCGCTGGCCGTGCGACAGCATGCGTTGGCGCTGGCTGGCATCGGCGCTGTTCCAGCGGTCGCGCAGCGGTGCCAGCAGCGATTCGCGCTGGGCTTCACTCAGCTGTTCCCACGCCGGCAGCGGTGCGGCCGGTACAGGACGTGGGGCCGCAGCGGGTGCAGCAGTCTGCGCCAGCGCGGGGACGGCCGGCAGCAGCGACAGGGTCAACAGCAGCGGCAGCAGGTTGAATCGGGGCATGGTTCACTCCATCGCCAGGTCGGTATCGCCCAGCCACAGGTACAGATCGGGATTTTCGTCATATAGCGCGCTGTTGTCTTCTACCGAGGCCAGCACCGGGGCCGGCGCTGGGCCCGACAGGGGGCTGTGGCCGCTGAACTGCAGGCCGATACCCAGTGCCACCACCAGCGAACAGGCGCTGGCCAGCCACCAGCGCAGGCGCCCGTGCCGGGCCGCGCTGGCGCCGTGGCGGGCCTGGCGCAGCTGTGCCAGCGTGGCCGGCGACAGTGCCTGCAGCGACTGCGCGTGCAGGCTGCGCAGGATGTCATCGGAGGGCAGGGAGCGGTTCACGGGTGGGTCTCCAGGTAGTCCTGCAGCGCCTGCCGGGCGCGTGCCAGATGGGTTTTTACCGCGCCTTCGCTGCAGCCCATGGCGCGGGCGGTGGTGGCCCCGTCCAGGTCCTGCAGCACGCGCAGGGTGAAGGCTTCTCGCTGGCGGGCGGGCAGGGTACGCAGTGCCTGCACCAGCTGCTGGTACTGCTGGCGCTGTTCGTGCGCCTGCGCCGGGTCCGGGCCGGGATCGGCCCAGTCGATCCCGCCACCGTCGGCATCCTGGTTGTCGCGCCAGAACGGCAGGCGGAAACGGCGTCGACGCTGCAGGTCGATCACGCGCCGGCGCAGGATGCTCCAGAACAGCGGCGCCCATTCGGCGGCCGGCTTGTCGGCGTAGTCCAGCATGCGCATCAGGGCGTCCTGCACTGCGTCCATGGCGTCGTCGCGCTGGCGCAGGCCGGCCTCAGCGAAGCGGAATGCGCGCGGGCCGACGCTGGCCAGGAACACTTCCAGCGACGCCGGCAGGGCATCGGTCTCGGCGCTCGGGGGGACAGGGCTGCTCACCAGCACAGGGTACGGTTCCTCGCTCGGGGTCACCATCGACAACGCGTGAGCGCGGCTTCGGTTGACCGTGGGCGCGCGCCGGGTTCAGCCCGTGGTTATGATGGGCCGACGAAGACAGAGCGGGAGCGTTGCCAGTGAGTGACGGGTTCGTGGCGCTGTACATCTTCATGCTGGCGGCCATCGCCGGCCACGTGATCATTTCGCGGGTGCCGGTGATCCTGCATACCCCGCTGATGTCGGGTTCCAACTTCATCCACGGCATCGTGCTGATCGGCGCGATGGTGGTGCTGGGGCACGCGCAGACGCCACTGGAAAAGGCGCTGGGCTTCCTCGCCGTGGTGCTGGGTGCCGGCAACGCTGCCGGTGGGTACGTGGTCACCGCGCGCATGCTGGAAATGTTCAAGCCGAGCGCGCCCAAGGGTGCCAAGGACGAACCGAAGGAGCCGCAGGCTTGAACATCAGTACCGTCGAACTGCTCGACTGGCTGGTCAAGGCCAGCTACCTCGTCGCCGCCACGCTGTTCCTGCTCGGCCTGCAGCGGATGGCCTCGCCGCTGACCGCGCGCAGCGGCATCCGCTGGGCCGGGCTGGGCATGCTGCTGGCTACGGCGGCAACCTTCTTCCTGCCCGAACTGCACAACGTGCCGCTGATCCTGGTGGCGCTGCTGCTTGGCGCGGGCCTGGCCTGGTGGTCGGCCGGCAAGGTCGCCATCACCGACATGCCGCAGATGGTGGCGCTGTACAACGGCATGGGCGGCGGCTCGGCGGCGGCCATCGGCGCGGTGGAACTGCTGCGCTATTCCTTCCTGGCCCACCGCGATACCAGCCACTGGAGCGCGCAGGCGCTGGCCGACCTGGCCGCGCGCCAGCCATCGGGCACGGTGCTGCTGCTGGCGGTGGTCGGCGCGGCGATCGGCGCGGTGTCGCTGTCCGGCTCGGTGATCGCCTGGGCCAAGCTGGATGGACGGCTGGACAAGCGCGTGACCTGGCCCGGCCAGCAGGTGATGAATCTGCTGGTGGCGCTGGCGGTGGTGGTGCTGGCGATCATCGCGGCCAGCACGCTCAGTAGCTGGTCCATCGTCGCCTTCTTCGTGCTGGCACTGGCGCTGGGCGTGCTGATGACGCTGCCGATCGGCGGTGCCGACATGCCGGTGGTGATCTCGCTGTACAACGCGTTCACCGGCCTGGCGGTGTCGTTCGAAGGCTATGTGCTGGGCAACGAGGCGCTGATCATCGCCGGCATGATGGTTGGCGCGGCTGGCATCCTGCTGACCCGGTTGATGGCCAAGGCGATGAACCGTCCGATCCGCAACGTGCTGTTCTCCAACTTCGGCGGTGGTGCCGGTGGCGAAGGGCAGGCGATCAGCGGCTCGCAGAAGCCGATCGAAGCGGCCGACGTCGCTGCGATGATGGCCTTCGCCGAGCGCGTGGTGATCGTGCCCGGCTACGGCATGGCCGTAGCCCAGGCGCAGCACAAGATCTGGGAACTGGCGCAGCGGCTGGGCCAGCGTGGGGTCAAGGTGAAGTTCGCGATCCACCCGGTGGCGGGGCGCATGCCCGGGCACATGAACGTGCTGCTGGCCGAGGCGGGCGTGCCCTACGACCTGATCGCCGACATGGACGACATCAACCCGGAGTTCGCCAACACCGACGTGGTGCTGGTGATCGGCGCCAACGACGTGGTCAATCCGGTCGCACGAACCGATCCGTCCAGCCCGATCTACGGCATGCCGGTGCTGGACGTGGTCAATGCGCGCAACGTGGTGGTGATCAAGCGCGGCAAGGGCACCGGCTTTGCCGGCATCGAGAATGCGCTGTTCTATGCCGACAACACCCGCATGCTGTACGGCGACGGTGCCGAAGCGGCGGCCTCGCTGGTCAGTGAGTTGAAGGCGCTCGACGGCGGGCATTGAGATCCGGGGTCGGATCCCTTTCCACAGGAAAGGGCTCTGACCCCATATGCGCAGTCTCATCCACGCGTGGCGTGGATCTACCCGGGAAGCACAACGCGCACGGGGGCCATCGCGCTCAGCGCGCCAGCCAGGCACCCACGGCAACACCCACGGCCAGCCAGATCCATTCCACCGCGCCGTTGGCCAGGGTGATCAGGGTCCAGGCCAGGTGCGGGCCCATGCGCAGGCTGGCGTCCCACAGGTCCAGCCCGATCGAGCCGCCCATCCAGGCGCTGGCGATGGTCCAGTTGGCCACGGCGGCCACCAGCAGGGTGCCCACCACGACCAGTGCGATGCGCAGCCGGCCCGGGCCGAGCGTACCCATGCGCAGCATGAACACCAGTTCCAGGGCGGTCAGTACCGCCATCCACCCGACCTGCCGGCCGGTCATCAGTGCCAGCACCATCCAGGCAAGGGGAGCAACAAGCAGGCCCAGCAACAACATGAGGGGCCAGAGCCAGGTGACGGTCCTGGCACGCGCGGCATTGGAGGACATCGAAGCTCCCTGAAGATCACCCACAGGATACTGTGGTTTGCGGCGGTGCACCGGCGGTGCCGGGGCGGCTGGGCTAGAATGCCGTCTTGCGTGGCCTGGCCACGGCCCCATATCGGTCCCCATGTATTCCCGTAGCAGCGAACCTGTCCACTTCGAACGCGATTGCGAGGCCGTGATGGTCCCGCAGGGCGATACCGTGACCCTGCCCGCCGGCAGCTATGGGTACATCACCCAGGCGCTGGGCGGCAGTTATTCGGTGTTCGTCGAGGGCAACCTGTTCCGCATTGCTGGCAAGGACGGCGACGCCATCGGCAAGGAGGCACCGGCACCGCTCGAACTGCCTGCCGATGCCACCGATGAACAGGTGGAACAGCTGGTGTGGCAGCAGCTGCGCACCTGCTTTGACCCGGAAATTCCGGTGAACATCGTCGAACTGGGCCTGGTCTACGAGGTCGAGATCAAGCACCTGGACGAAGGCCAGCGCGAGATCGACGTGAAGATGACCCTGACCGCACCGGGCTGCGGCATGGGCGACATCCTGGTCGACGACGTGCGCAGCAAGCTTGAAATGATCCCGACGGTGGCCGAGGCCGACGTCGACCTGGTGTTCGACCCGCCGTGGAACCAGCACATGATGTCCGAGGCGGCCCGGCTCGAGACCGGCATGCTTTGACCCAGGGCCCGCAGTTACGCGGGCCCGGCACTACCCGCAACCAGAACAGGAATCCTCCGGTGTCCCAGTCCATTCCCAGCTTCGCCGTCACCCGTTCGGACCACCCGCGCAGCGCTGAAGAGCGCGCCCAGATCCTGGAAAAGCCGGGCTTCGGCCTGCACTTCACCGATCACATGGTGGAAGTGCGCTGGGACAAGGACGCCGGCTGGCACAACGCCAACGTGCGTGCCTACGGCCCGCTGCAGCTGGACCCGGCCGCGGCCGTGCTGCACTACGGCCAGGAGATCTTCGAAGGCATCAAGGCCTACCGCCATGCCGATGGCTCGATCTGGACCTTCCGCCCGGATGCCAATGGCCGTCGCCTGCAGCGTTCGGCACAGCGCCTGGCGCTGCCGGAACTGCCGGTGGAGATCTTCGTCGAATCGCTGAAGCAGCTGATCGCCGTGGACAGCGCCTGGGTGCCGTCGGCCGATGAGTCGAGCCTGTACTTCCGTCCGTTCATGATCGGCGACGAAGCCTTCCTCGGCGTGCGCGGCGCGCACAAGGCCGGCTACTACGTCATCGCCAGCCCGGCCGGCCCGTACTTCGCCAAGGGCGTTGCCCCGGTGTCGATCTGGCTGTCCACCGAATACGCGCGTGCGGCCAAGGGCGGCACCGGCGCCGCCAAGTGCGGTGGCAATTACGCCGCCTCGCTGCTGCCGCAGCAGAAGGCGCAGGCGCAGGGCTGTTCGCAGGTGCTGTTCCTGGACCCGGTCGAAGGCAAGTACCTGGAAGAACTGGGCGGCATGAACGTCTTCCTGGTCTACAAGGACGGCACCCTGGTCACCCCGGAACTGTCTGGCAGCATCCTGGAAGGCATCACCCGCGAGAGCATCCTGCAGCTGGCGCGCGACCGTGGCATGAAGGTCGAAGAGCGCAAGGTCACCATCGATGAGTGGAAGCAGGGCGTGACCTCCGGCGATATCGCCGAAGTGTTCGCCTGCGGTACCGCGGCGGTGGTCACCCCGATCGGCCAGCTGAAGGGCGAGGGCTTCTCGGTCGGCGACATCAACGCCCCGGCCGGCGAAGTGACCATGTCGCTGCGCAAGGAACTGACCGACATCCAGTACGGCCGCCTGCCGGACCGCCACAACTGGCTGGTCAAGCTGGGCTGATCGTCCGCGGTCAACTGTAGAGCCGAGCCCACGCTCGGCTGATTTTCCGGAAAGCCCGTCCCCGTGACGGGCTTTCTGCGTTATGGGCCTGGGGTCAGATCCCTTTTCCATAGGAAAAGGATCTGACCCCGAAACAGCGGACGCCGATGTCGGCAAAGTCATTCCAGGACACGTGACGACCCAGTCAGGTCTGTGCAGGACACGAGAAAGTTCCTTCACCTTCACAAACCCTTGACCCGAAAAGTCTCAGAACGAACATTTCATCTTGCTGAAAAGACGCTGAAAATCTTGTGGTGTCCGGTTTCGGCCATTAGCGTCATCTGCACGGCGGATCGTTAGGGGGATCCGCTGACTCACCGGACTTCGAACCTCGCCAATGCAAGCCAGCCCATGGTTCGGGCCGGTGCTTCTGCCGATTCCGGCATTCACACCACAAGAAAGGGAAATACGATGTCCCAGGTAACGCAACCGCGTGTGCGTCGAGTGTGGGTGGTCCTTGGTGCGTCCGTTCTGTCATCGCTGCTGCTGGCCACGCCTGCGCTGGCCGGTGATGTCCAGCTCAGCGGCCTGCAGTCCGCGCCGACGCACCAGCGTTTCATCGTGAAGTACCGCGACGGCAGCGCCGCCGTGGCCAACACCACTGCGCTGGCTTCGTCGCTGAAGACGGCCGCCGCTGGCCTTGCCAGCAGCCAGGGCCGCGCGCTGGGCCTGCAGGAGGTCCGCAAGTTGGCCGTCGGCCCGACCCTGGTCAAGACCGACCGTCCGCTGGACCGGGCCGAATCCGAGCAGCTGATGCGCAAGCTGGCCGCCGACCCGAACGTGGAATACGTCGAAGTCGACCAGATCATGCGCGCGACGTTGACCCCGAACGACACCCGCTTCAGCGAGCAGTGGGGCTTCGGTACGTCCAACGCGGGCATCAACATCCGGCCGGCCTGGGACAAGTCGACCGGCACCGGCGTGGTGGTGGCGGTGATCGACACCGGCATCACCAACCATCCGGACCTCAACGCCAACATCCTGCCCGGCTACGACTTCATCAGTGACGCCGCGATGGCGCGCGACGGTGGCGGCCGCGACAACAACCCGAACGATGAAGGCGACTGGTACGGCGCCAACGAGTGTGGCTCGGGCATTCCGGCCTCCAACTCCAGCTGGCACGGCACCCACGTCGCCGGCACCGTGGCGGCGGTGACCAACAACGCCAGCGGCGTGGCTGGCACCGCGTTCAACGCCAAGGTCGTGCCGGTGCGCGTGCTCGGCAAGTGCGGCGGTTACACCTCCGACATCGCTGACGCGATCGTGTGGGCGTCCGGTGGCACTGTCAGTGGCGTGCCGGCCAATGCCAATCCGGCCGAGGTCATCAACCTTTCGCTGGGGGGGGGCGGCAGCTGCTCGACCACCTACCAGAATGCGATCAACGGCGCGGTCGGCCGTGGCACCACCGTGGTGGTCGCCGCCGGCAACAGCAACGCCAACGTGTCCAGCTCGGTGCCGGCCAACTGCCCGAACGTGATCGCGGTGGCGGCAACCACCTCGGCCGGTGCACGTGCCAGCTTCTCCAACTACGGCACCGGCATCGACATCTCGGCACCGGGCCAGAGCATCCTGTCCACCCTCAACACCGGCACCACCACGCCGGGCAGCGCGACCTACGCGTCGTACAACGGCACCTCGATGGCGGCGCCGCACGTGGCCGGCGTGGTCGCGCTGATGCAGTCGGTCGCCCCGAGCCCGCTGAGCCCGGCGCAGGTCGAGAGCATCATCAAGAGCACCGCACGTCCGCTGCCGGGCGCCTGCTCGGGCGGCTGCGGTGCCGGCATCATCGACGCCAATGCCGCAGTGGCTGCCGCGATCAACGGCGGTGGCACCAACCCGGGTGGCAACGTGCTGCAGAACAACGTGCCGGTGACTGGCCTGGGGGCCGCAACCGGTGCCGAGCTGAACTACACGGTCGCGGTTCCGGCCGGCAGCACCCAGCTGCGCGTGGCGATCAGTGGCGGCAGCGGTGATGCCGACCTGTACGTGCGCCAGGGCAGTGCCCCCACCGATACCACCTACACCTGCCGTCCGTACCTGAGCGGCAACAGCGAGACCTGCACCATCAACAGCCCTGCCGCCGGCACTTGGTATGTGCGGGTGAAGGCCTACAGCACCTTCTCGGGCCTGACCCTCAACGCCCAGTACTGAGCCCAAGCCCCTCTCCATGGGCACGCCCCGGCTTAGGCCGGGGCGTTTTCGTTTCTGTAGAGCCGAGCCCATGCTCGGCTGCTCCGGCTGCGGACCATTGTGCCGCGCTGGCGCGCGGTTGCCGAGCATGGTTCGACACTACAAGGGCAGCGCTTTGGCAGGTGCCGACTTTGGTCGGCACGCCGTTCCTCAGACCGACTCGAAGCGGTTCGCGGCCACGTTCTTGCGCACGTGCTGCGGGTCGAAAATCCGACCGTTCATGGCGATATAGACGCCGGTCGGCAGCGACTGCACCGCACCGATCGCACAGCCGATGTTGAACTCGGCATCCGAACCACGGAAGCGCGCCGGGCTGAGCGCGCCGGTCATCACGATGGTCTTGTCCGGAATCGTGGCCAGCACCTTGCCGGTCTGCACCATCGAATCGGTGCCGTGGGTCACCAGCACGTGGCGGGTCGGCTGCGCAGCGATGGTGGCGCGGATCAGTTCGCGGTCTTCATCGTTGATGTGCAGCGAATCCTTGCGCAGGATCGGAATCACGTTGAAGCGGAACGTGACGCCCAGCTCGCGCAGGATCATGCCGATCTGCGGATCGCCGATCTGGTAGTCCGACTTGTCGTCGAAGTAGATCTTGTCGATCGTGCCACCGGTGGTGACGACCAGGAGCTCTTCCATCATGTGCATGCGCGAAACCAGGACAGGTGCAGCGGCGCGGGGCCAGGAACGCAGATGATACGGCCCGGCGGGCGCAGCGTCAGCGTCGCTTGCCGAAGCGGGCGCGCAGCCCTGGCAGGCTGGCGCTGAAGATCACCAGCAGTGCCAGCGCGATCTCGATCAACGCCAGCCAGCGCGTTTCCGGGTGGCTCCAGGCGCTCATCACGCCATGGCTGAACCAGCCCAGCGCCAGCACCGAGGCCCAGAAACCGGCCTTGCGCCAGCCCAGGCGCAGCGCACAGGCCAGCGCCAGCGGCGGCGCGGTGAACACCAGCTGGGTGGCCAGCCAGTGCTTGTCATTGATGAACCAGCCTGCGAACAGCGCAGCCAGCCCCATCAGGGCCAACAGCAGGACCGTGCGCGGCGGCCGGTTCATCGGGCCAACCGCTGCGCGATGTCGGCCACCCGGCGGCCCAGCGCACGGGCCAGCACGGCCTCGTCGTCGGTCGGCTGCGGATCGTCGGCCGCACCGGCGACGTGGCTGGCGCCATAGGGCGTGCCGCCACTGGTGGTGTGGCTCAGCGCCGGCTCGGTGAACGGAATACCGACGATCACGCAGCCGTGGTGCAGCAGCGGCACCTGCATCGACAGCAGGGTCGATTCCTGCCCGCCGTGCATCGAGGCGGTAGAGGTGAACACGCCGGCCGGCTTGCCCGAGAGGGTGCCGTTGACCCATTCGGCGCCCAGCCCATCCAGGAAGTGCTTCACCGGGGCCGCCATGTTGCCGAAGCGGGTGGGGCTGCCGAGCAGCAGGCCCTGGCACTCGACCAGGTCCTGCACGCTCACATAGGGGGCGCCATCGTCGGGTACAGGCGGCTGCGCGGTCTGGGTCACCGCGGCCACCGGCGGCACCGTGCGCAGGCGCGCGCTCATGCCCGGCACTTCGCCGATGCCTCGCGCGATCTGGCGCGCCAGCCGTGCCACCGAACCGCCCCGGCTGTAGTACAGCACCAGAATCTCGCCCATCGTGCCCGCTTCTCCTCGTCGTGTGGCCACCAGTATGGCTATCCTGCCAGCATTCCGCATCGGGTACCCTTCCACCGATGGAACCTTTGGATACGCTCAACCTGTGGATGGAGCGCGCGCGGGATCGCGCACGGGCCATCAGTTTCGGCCGCTTCCTGTGGCATCGCTTCCTCGACGACCGCCTGTTCCAGGCAGCGGCGGCGCTGGCGTACACCACGGTGTTCGCACTGGTGCCGCTGGCCATCGTGGTGTTCGGCGTGCTCTCGGCCTTCCCCGTCTTCGACCGCTGGAGCGACCAGCTCAGCGATTACGTCTTCTCCAACTTCGTGCCCAATGCCGCGCGCGCGGCCGAGGGCTACCTGCGGCAGTTCTCGGCCAGTGCCGGCCAGCTCACCGCCGCCGGCTTCATCGCGCTGGTGGTGTCGCTGCTGATCACCCTCAACAGTGTTGAAGAGACCTTCAACCAGATATGGCGGGTCGGCTCGACCCGGCCCAAGCTGACCCGCTTCCTGGTCTACTGGACCGTACTGACGCTGGGCGCGATGCTTGCCGCCGCGTCGCTGGCAGTGTCGGCACGGGTGTTCGCGATGCCGCTGTTCGGCACCCAGGAGGGCCGCTGGCTGGCCGAGCTGGCGCTGCGGCTGGCGCCGATCCTGATCGAGTTCGTGTGCATCACGCTGATGTTCCGGGTGGTGCCGCACCACACGGTGAAGTGGCGGCACGCGGTGCCCGGCGCGATCCTGGCGGCGGTGATCCTGGAACTGGTGAAATGGGGCATCGGCGCCTACCTGGGCAGCTTCCAGTCCTACCAGAAGCTCTATGGCACGGTGGCCTTCGTGCCGATCCTGCTGCTGTGGATCTACCTGTGCTGGGTGGCGGTGCTGCTGGGCGCATCGCTGTCCTCGTCGATGGCGGCCTTCCGCTACCAGCCGGTGGAACTGCGCCTGCCGCAGGGCTACGAGTTCTATGGCCTGCTGCGCCTGCTGGGCCGCTTCCACCATGCCCGAGCCAAGGGCAAGGGCCTGGCTGACGATGAAATCCTGCGTCTGGAGCCGATGCTGACCGATTCGCTGCTGCAGGACCTGGCCTGCAACCTGCAGGAGATCGGCCTGCTGCGCCGCGACGAGCGCGGTGAGTGGCTGCTGTCGCGCGACCTGGACCAGGTCAGCCTGGCCGATCTGTACGAATGCACCCAGCTGCGCATCCCGGTGGCCGAGCAGCATCTGCCGTACCGGGACGACAGCCTGGGTCGCGCCGCACTGGCGGCACTGGACGACCTGCGACTGCCCCTGCGCGAACGCCTCAAGCGCAAGGTCAGCGATATCTACACCGAATCTGGAGACATGCCATGACCCGCAAGACCCCGTTGCTGCTGCTCCCGCTGGCCCTCCTGCTGGCGCTGGCAGCCTGCAAGCCGGCGCAGGAGCCGGCCCCGTCCAGCAGCCAGCCGCCGGCACAGGCACCGACGCCGGCCGCACCGGCCCCGGTCGAGGAAACCCCGGCCGAGCGCACCACCGCCGAGTTCCCGACACTGAAGATGAAGGCGGTGGATGGCAGCGACTACGACCTGGCCGCGCACCGCGGCAAGTGGGTGGTGGTGAACTTCTGGGCGACCTGGTGCGCGCCGTGCCGCAAGGAGATGCCGGAGCTGTCGGCGCTGCATGCGATGCGCAGCAACATTGAAGTGGTCGGCCTGGCCTACGAGGACATCGAAGCGCCGGAGATGCAGGCATTCCTGACCAAGCATCCGGTGACCTATCCGATCGTGATCGTCGACCCGTTCGACCCGCCGGCTGATTTCGCCACGCCGCGCGGCCTGCCGCTGACGCATCTCATCGATCCGCAGGGCAAGCTGGCGCACAGCTTCCTTGGCCCGGTGACTGCCGCCGACATCGAAAAGCAGATCGCTGCTGCCAGGTAGTGGGTTGGTCGGCAGGGCCTGCGGCCCTGCACCCGCAGTAGTGGGGGCCGCGGGGCGGCCACCCCCCGAAAAGCAAAAAACCAACCACAAACCCGTTTAAAGAGGGTATGCGGGGTGGGGGGGGGGGGGGGGGGGGGGGGCCCCCCCCCCCCCCCCGCCCCCGCGCGCGCGCCCCCCCCCCCCCGCCCCCCCCGCCCCCCCCCCCCCCCCCCCCCCCCCCCCCCCCCCCCCACCCCCCCCCCCCCCCCCCGCCCCGCGCCGCCGCGGGCGCTGGCCTGTACTGCCGTGCTGTTGTGG
>NZ_JASJSI010000052.1:17098-29011 GCF_030237085.1 Stenotrophomonas maltophilia group sp. Smal32 | reverse complement strand
GTCCAGAAGATCGCGAACATGGCGAAGCTGCAGGCGCCCAGCAGGGTGCGCTGGCGCAGCACCGGTTCCTGCACGAACAGCACGCCGATCGAGCGCAGCAGTGCGAAGTAGCCGAGGCCGGCGCTGTGGTGGAATCGCGGCAGGCCGCGCTGCAGCGCCAGTGCGGTCACCACCAGGGTGCCGGCCGCGATCGCGTACACCAGGCGCCAGTCACCCAGGCTGGACAGCAGGCCAGCGACGGTGCGGGCCAGCAGGATGCCCAGCAGCAGGCCGCTCATCAGCGTGCCGACCACGCGGCCGCGATGCTCGGGGGCAGCCAACGTGGCCGCGAACGGCACCAGCACCTGTGCCACTACCGAGAACAGGCCGGTGATCGCGGTACCCACCAGCAGCCAGGCGAGCGACGGCGCGCAGGCGCTGATCACCAGGCCGCCGGCCGACAGCAGGCTCATTACCACGATCAGGCGGCGGCGCTCCAACAGGTCGCCCAGTGGCACCAGCAGGATCAGCCCGGCGGCGTAGCTCAGCTGCGCGGCGGTCACCACCATGCCGACCTGGCCGAACGGCACGCCGAAGGCATCGGCGATGGTGTGCAGCAGTGGCTGCGCATAGTAGTTGCTGGCCACCGCCACGCCGGTAGCGACCGACATCAGCAGCACCTGCCAACGGTGCAGAGGGGGAAGGGACGGGCTCACGCGATGTTCCAGGAAGCGGGGGGCACAGTGTCCGCCTGCTGCGAGCATGATGGAAATGAATCATCATCATCCGTACCATCTGGAAACAAGATAGTTGTATGAACCTCAAGCAGCTCGAATTCGCCGTGGCGCTGGCCGAAGAGAGCAATTTCACCCGTGCCGCCGAGCGCTGCCACGTGGTGCAGTCCGCGCTCAGCCACCAGATCGCCCACCTGGAACAGGAACTGGGTGCCACGCTGTTCGAGCGCCTGCCGCGCCAGGTGCGGGCCACCGCCGCCGGCGAGGCGTTGCTGGTGCACGCACGCCAGGTGCTGGCCAGCCTGCGCCACCTGCGCGCCGACGTGGCCGCCGTCAGTGGCGAAGTGGGTGGGTTGCTGGCCATCGGGCAGATTTCCTCGCTGACCGGCATCGACGTTGTGGCGATGCTGGCGGCCTTCCAGCGCGTGCACCCGCAGGTGGAGTTCCAGCTGCACGTGGACAAGAGCGAGGACCTGATCGCGCAGGTACAGTCGCGCGCGCTGGATGTGGCACTGGTAGGCCTGGCGCCTTCGGCAGCGCTGGACGGTGTCTGCCACCAGGTGCTGCAGGAGGAGGATCTGGTAGCGGTAATGGCGCCATCGCACCGGCTGGCCGGGCGCAAGCGGCTGCCATTGGCCGCACTGCAGGATGAAGCACTGGTCGACTTCCCGCGCGGCACCGGCGCACGCCAGCAGACCGATGATGCTTTTGCCGCAGCCGGACTGCCGCACACGGTCCGTTTCGAGGTCAACCTGATGGAACTGGTCGAGCGCTTCGTCCGCCATGGGTTGGCGGTCGGCATCGTGCCGGCATTGATCGCCGATGGGTTCCAGGGTGTGGTGCAGATTCCGCTGCAGCCGACCCCGACCCGGCGCGTGCACCTGGTCTGGCAGCGCCTGCCGACACCAGCGGCGCGGGCGTTCGTCGACGCCGTGCTCAGCCGCGCAGGCGCAGGCTCAGACCCTTGAGGAAGTTGCGCAGCATCTGGTCCAGGCAACGCCGGTAGTTGGCGTGCCCGGGTTGACGGAACAGCGCGCCCACTTCCGACTTGGAGACATTGAAACCTGCGCTGGCAAAGATCTCCATCAGATCGACGTCGCGCAACTGGAATGCCACGCGCAGCTTCTTCAGCACCAGGTTGTTGTCGATGCGGGTTTCCACCGCACGCTGCGGCTGGCTCTCGTCGCGACCGCGCAGGTGCACGATCAGGCCGTCGAGGAAGTGGGCCAGCGCGCTGTCGTTCATCGCCTCGAAACCGGCTTCGTCCTCGCGGCGCAGCCAGGCTTTCACCTGTTCGGTATCCACGGCGAAGGCCGGGTCGGCCATCTGGCACAGGGTCACCACGTGCTGGTCGCCCAGGTCCAGGGAGTAGCGCACGCTGCGCAGGACATCGTTGTTGATCATGGCCCATTGTACCGGCCCCCTGCAGCTGGGGTCAGATCCCTGTGCGGAGCAGAGGGATCTGACCCCGGATCTGGCCGATCCGGCAACACAGCGGCCAACCGACGATGCCAGAATGGGGGTCTGGTTTCCCCTGGAGTTGCCTGATGACCCGCACTGTCCTGATTACCGGCGCCACGTCCGGCTTCGGCGCCGCCGCCGTCCACCGCTTCGCCCAGGCGGGCTGGAAGGTGATCGCCACCGGCCGCCGCGGCGAGCGCCTGCAGCCGCTGGTCGACCGCTACGGCAAGGACGTGGTGCACGCCGCCGTCTTCGACATCCGCGATGCGGTGGCGATGGAAGCGGCGCTGCTGGCGCTGCCGCCGGCGTTCGGTGAGATCGACCTGCTGGTCAACAATGCGGGCCTGGCACAGGGCACAGCGCCGGCGCAGAGCGCGAAGCTGTCGGACTGGACCACGATGATCGACACCAACATCACCGCGCTGGTGACCCTGACCCACCGCCTGCTGCCTCAGCTGGTGGAGCGCAAGGGCGCGATCATCAACATTTCGTCGGTGGCGGGTGTCTACCCGTACCCGGGCGGCAACGCCTACGGCGGTACCAAGGCCTTCGTCAGCCAGTTCTCGCTGGGCCTGCGTTCGGACCTGCACGGTACCGGCGTGCGCGTGACCACGATCGAACCGGGCATGGCCGAAACCGAGTTCACCGTGGTCCGCACCCACGGCGACCAGGCGGCGTCGGACAAGCTCTATACCGGCGCCAACCCGATGACCGCCGAGGACATCGCCGAGCAGATCTTCTGGGTGGCCACGCTGCCGCCGCACCTGAACATCAATCGCTTGGAACTGATGCCGGTCAGCCAGTCGTTCGCCGGCTTCCAGGTGGCCCGCGAAGGCTGACCTGCGCCGTACGACGTCTCGTGCCATCGCGGAAGTGTAGAGCCGAGCCCATGCTCGGCTTCGTCGGGATTCAGCCGAGCACGGCTCGGCTCTACAGAAACAGAAAAGCCGGGCAATGCCCGGCTTTTTCCATTTGGATCCGGCAGGTTACTGCGCCTTGATCGCCATCGCCTGCAGGCCGGTGCCATCCAGCTTCTGCTTGGCTTCGGACAGTTCGCCGGCGCTGCCATACGGCCCCATGCGCACGCGGTACACGGTCTTGCCGTTGATCTGTGCCGACTCCACGCGTGCCGCAAGACCCATCATCGCCAGCTTGGCCTTGGTCGCTTCTGCATCGCCGGAGGCACCGAAGGCGCCTGCCTGCAGGATGTAGCGGGCGTTGTCGGCGGCCGCCGGTGCGGCAGCGGCCGGGGTACCCGTCGTTGCCGGTGCAGTTTCCGCGCGTGCTGCCGGCGTGGCGGCGGCGGTGCTGGTCGAGGCCGGGGCCGTGCCGGCCGGTGGCGTTGCCGCGGCCGGGCGTTCACTCAGCGGTGCCGGCAGCGGACGGCTGGTGGCGGTCACCTGCGCGGTGCTGGACACGCTGGCGGTGGCCGCCGGTGCCGGTGCCGGTGCGGTGGTGGTCGCCGGCGGAACCGGCTTGCCTTCCAGCGCAGCCTGCGCGCGTGATGCTTCGGCCTTGGCCCGGCGCTGCTCTTCGGCACGTGCGCTGGCAGCCAGTTCGGCGTCGGACATTTCGACTTCCTTGCCCGGCAGCAGGGTGTAGAAGTCGTACTGGGTGGCGGCCGGCTTTTCCGGTTCGGCCGGCTTCGGCGTCGCCGGCTGCGTGGCCGGCTGGGTGCCGACATCGCTGTCGGCATCTGCGACCGGCGCCGGCTGCGCGTTCGGGTTCGGTTGCGGACCGGCGCGCAGGAAGCCATCGCCCTCGCCCTTGAACAGGTTCGGCGCCGCCAGGAACACCACGGCCGCGATCGCTACACCGGCCACCAGCCACACCCATCCGGGTGTGCCCTGGCTGCCGCTGTTGCGTCGTGCCTGGCTTTTGCCGCGTCGTGCTGCCATGAGTACTGCGTCTCCTGATGCTTACATTTTTTCCGGGGCGCTGACGCCGAGGAGGTCGAGGCCATTGGCCAGTACCTGGCGCGCCGCACAGGCCAAGGTCAGGTTGGCGTTGCGGTCGGCGGCGTCATCCACCAGCACCGGCGTCCCGTGATACCACGTGTGGAACGCGTGCGCCAATTCACGCAGGTACTGCGCCACCAGATGCGGTTCCAGTGCCACGCCGGCCGCTTCCACCACTTCCGGATACCGCGAGATCTCGTTCATCAGCAGCAGAGAGGCGTCGTCGGCCAGGCGGCCGAGGTTGGCCAGGCCGTTGCCCTGTTCGTACACCAGGCCCTTCTCCTGAGCTTGGCGCAACAGGCTGCAGACGCGGGCATGCGCGTACTGCACGTAGAACACCGGGTTGTCGTTGCTCTGCTGGCGTGCCAGGTCGATGTCGAAGGTCAGCTGCGAATCGGGCTTGCGCGCGATCAGGAACCAGCGGGTCGCATCGCGGCCGGCTTCCTCGATCAGGTCGCGCAGGGTGAAGTAGCTGCCGGCACGCTTGGACAGTTTCACTTCCTCGCCGCCGCGCATGACGGTGACCATCTGGTGCAGCACGTATTCCGGCCAGCCCTGCGGGATGCCCACTTCCATCGCCTGCAGGCCGGCGCGCACGCGCGCCAGCGAGCCGTGGTGGTCGGCGCCCAGCTCGGTGATCGCGCGCTCGTAGCCGCGTTGCCACTTGGACAGGTGGTAGGCCACGTCCGGCACGAAGTAGGTGAAGGTGCCGTCGGACTTGCGCATCACGCGGTCCTTGTCGTCACCGAAGTCGGTGCTGCGCAGCCACAGCGCGCCACCTTCCTCGTAGGTATGGCCCGAGGCCTGCAGCTTGGCGACCGCTTCAGCAACCTTGCCGTCGGCGTACAGCGAGCTTTCCAGGAAGTAGATGTCGAAGTCGACGCCGAACGCGGCCAGGTCCAGGTTCTGCTCGTTGCGCAGGTAGGCCACGGCGAAGCGGCGGATCGCCTGCATGTCGTCCGGGTCCTTGGCGCCAACCACGGTGCTGCCTTCCAGGTCGACGCTGGCGCCGGCCATGTAGGCGCGGGCGACGTCGGCGATGTATTCACCGCGGTAGCCGCCTTCCGGCCAGCCGTCCTGGTCAGGCGCGATGCCCTTGATCCGTGCCTGGGTGGACAGCGCCAGGTTCTCGATCTGAACGCCGGCGTCGTTGTAGTAGAACTCGCGCTTGGCGTTCCAGCCGTTGGCATCGAGCACGCGCGCCACGCAGTCGCCGATCGCCGCCGCGCGGCCATGGCCGACATGCAGCGGACCGGTCGGGTTGGCCGACACGTACTCCACGCCCACCGTGCGGCCATTGCCGGACAGGTTGCGGCCGTAGTCGTGGGCTTCCTTGATGACCGAAGCGGCTTCACGCTGGTACGCAGCCGGAGCCAAGTGGAAGTTGATGAAGCCGGGGCCGGCAATCTCGACCTTGCTGACGTCCTCGCTGCGCGGCAGCGCCTCGACCAGCGCCTGTGCCAGTGCGCGCGGATTGCTGCGCGCGGCCTTGGCCAGCAGCATCGCGGCGTTGGTGGCGAAGTCGCCGTGGTCGCGGGTCTTCGGGCGCTCGACCACGAAGTCCGGCGGCAGGGAGTCGGCGGGCAGGGTGCCATTGGCGCGCAAGGCTTCGATGCCTTGGCTGATCAGGGCGCGGAGGAGATTTTTCACGAGGCCTGCTGTGAGAATGAGCGGCGGAATCGCCCATTTTAGCGCAGATACCCGCAGCCACGCTGACCGGAAGATGCCTGTGGGGGCGACCGATGGCCCCTGGCGGGGCCGCGCTCAGCCGAACAGGCGCGGCTGGGCCTGGGCCAGCAGGCCTCGTTCAGCAAACGAAACGGGACGGCCCTCGCCGACCACGAAGTGGTCCAGCAGGCGCACGTCCACCATTGCCAGCGCCTGCTGCAGCTCGTCGGTGATGCGGGTATCGGCGCTGGAGGGCTCCGGGTCGCCGGAAGGGTGGTTGTGGCTGAGGATCACCGCCGCCGCGTTGTGCAGCAGGGCGCGCCGCACCACTTCGCGGGGGTAGACCGGGGCGGCGTTGATGGTGCCGTGGAACAGCTCTTCACAGGCGATCAGGCGGTGGCGGTTGTCCAGGAACAGGGCCATGAAGACCTCGCGGGCCTGCCCACGCAGGCGGTGCTGCAGGTAGCGGCCGACCGCCGCCGGGTTGTTGCCTACCGCCTCGCCGTGCTCCAGTTCGGCCGCCAGATAGCGATGGGCCAGCTCCAGCCCGGCAGCGAGCGTGCAACTGCGGGCCGGGCCGAGCCCGGGCAGGCGGGCCAGTTCGGCTGCGGGGCGGTCGAGCAGTATCCGCAACGGGCCGTGCGCCTGCAGCAGGTCGCGCGCGGTCTGCACGGCATCGCGGCCACCGAACCCGGAGCCGAGAAACAGGGCCAGCAGTTCGGCGTCGGAAAGTGCCGTGGGCCCGCGTGCGATCAACTTCTCGCGCGGGCGTTCCTGTTCGGGCCAGTCATGGATGGGCATGGCCCCATCATCGCCAGACTTTGCGGCGGCTCCCATCGGGGCAAGCCGCGGGCCCGGGTCGGCCAATGCCTCAGTCGCGCCGGGTCTGCAGGTAGTCGAACAGTTCCTGGTTGTTCTGCAGGCCCAGCTTGCGCTTGGCCTCGGCCTTCTGCCGGCTGATCGTCTTCGGGCTGCGTCCACATCGTGCGGCCACGGCGTTCACGCTGAGGCCGGCCGCCAGCAGGTCCAGCACTTCCTGCTCGCGTGCCGACAACGGCGCCGGTTCGCGTGGGAACAGCAGGTCGCGGGCCTGCAGGTGGTGGCGCAGCTGCTGGGAAACGAACACCTGCCCGACAAGCGCGGCATTCAGTGCCTGCGGCAGTTCGGAGAAATCGGCGCATTTGTCGACCAGACCGTTGATGCCATCGCGCAGCAGGCCATCGAGCAGCCCGGGATGGCGCGCGCCGGTCAGCACGACCACTGGAAGCCCGGGGAAGCGGGTGTGCAGCGCATCGATCAGTTCCGGGCCATCCGGGCCGGTGCCGGGCATCGACAGGTCGGTCAGCACGGCATCGCATGGGTGATGGTCGACCAGCTGCAGCAGCCCGGCGCCGTCACGGGCGCTGCCGACGATGTCCATCAGATGTGTCTGCAGCACGATGCGGATGCCGTGCAGGACCACGGGATGGTCGTCGGCAATGATGATACGTGGGCGCACGTGGCTCCTCGGAGATCGAACAGGCCACGCTGTGCGGCAGCCAAGGCCTGATTCTGCAAAAGCACTGTCCCGCATAGGTATAGGAAAGGTCCGAAATCGATGCCGGCTGGATTCCCCGCCAACCTGGGCGGAATCCATCTGCTGATAGCCGCCCGCTATGTGCACCGTGCACCGGGACGTTACCGACCATCGGGTAAGCTAGCGCCCTCGTTTGCACAGGAATTCCAGGTGGCTGACTCCCCCAACGCTTCCCCCGCGCCGGCTCGCGCGCTGGAAGGTCAGAAACTGCTGTTGTGCGTCGGAGGCGGGATCGCGGCCTACAAGGCCCTGGAACTGGTGCGGCGCCTGCGCGACGCCGGTGCCCAGGTGCAGGTGGCGATGACCGCCGGTGCCCAGCAGTTCGTCACTCCACTCAGTTTCCAGGCCCTGTCCGGGCAGCCGACCCGCACCACGCTGTGGGACAGTGCCGCCGAACAGGCCATGGGCCACATCGAGCTGGCCCGCTGGGCCGACCGCATCGTGGTCGCCCCGGGGACCGCCGATCTGCTGGCCCGGCTGGCCCAGGGCCACGCCGATGACCTGGTCAGCACCCTGTGCCTGGCCAGTACCGCGCCGCTGACGATCTGCCCGGCGATGAACCACCGCATGTGGCTGCATCCGGCCACCCAGGCCAACATCGCCCTGCTGCGCCAGCGCGGTGCGCAGGTGATCGGCCCGGTCGATGGTCCGCTGGCCGAGGGCGAATCCGGTCCCGGCCGTCTGGCCGAACCGGGCCACATCGTCGCCGCGCTGGCCGCCAATGGCAGTGCCGCAGCGGTGATTGCCGCACCGGAAACCCGCGCGCTGCAGGGCCTGCGCCTGCTGATCAGCGCCGGCCCGACCTACGAAGACATCGATCCGGTGCGCTATGTCGGCAACCGCAGCAGCGGCAAGATGGGCTTTGCCCTGGCCGCGGCCGCCGCGACGATGGGCGCCCAGGTGGTGCTGGTCAGCGGCCCGGTGCAGCTGCCGACGCCGCCCGGCGTGCAGCGCGTGGACGTGCGCTCGGCCGCGCAGATGCGCGATGCCGTGCTGAAGGCGCTGCCGGCCGACATCTATATCGGTGCCGCCGCGGTGTCCGACTACACCCCGCGCCAGGTGGCCGCGCAGAAGCTGAAGAAGACCGCCGAGAGCCAGTCGCTGGTGATCGAGCTGGTGCGCACGCCGGACATCCTCGCCGAGGTCGCTGCACAGACGCAGTCGTTGAAGCTGGTGGTCGGCTTCGCCGCCGAGACCCACGACGTGGAGAAATATGCGCGTGGCAAGCTGGTCGACAAGCGCCTGGACCTGGTGATCGCCAACCAGGTCGGCATCAGCGGCGGTGGTTTCGAGAGCGACAACAACGCCGCCACGGCCTACTGGCAGGACGGTGAACAGGTATTCCCGGCCACCTCCAAGCGCGAGCTGGCCGAACAACTGCTGGCGCTGATCGCGCGGAGACTCCAGGCATGACCCAGGCTTTCACTTCCCAACCGCTGCAGGTCAAGCTGCTCGATCCGCGCTTCGGCGACAGCTGGCCGCTGCCCGCCTACGCCACCGAAGCCAGCGCCGGCATGGACCTGCGCGCCGCGCTGGATACCGCGCTGACCCTGCAGCCGGGCGACACCGCGCTGGTGCCCAGCGGCCTGGCCATCCATATCGCCGATCCGAACCTGTGCGCGGTGATCCTGCCGCGTTCCGGGCTGGGCCACCGCCACGGCATTGTGCTCGGCAACGGCACCGGCCTGATCGACGCCGACTACCAGGGCCCGTTGCTGATCAGCGTCTGGAACCGTGGCCGCGAGGCCTTCACCATCGAGCCGGGCGATCGCATCGCGCAGCTGGTGGTCGTGCCGATTGCCCGCGTCAGCCTGCAGGTGGTGGATACTTTCACCGACAGCGTGCGGGGAACGGGTGGATTCGGCCATACCGGGGTGCGTTGACGGGGGACATTGATGAGCGGCATCGGGGAAGGGCAGCGGGAACGGTCGTTGGGACGCAGTGCGCCACTACTGGGGGTGCTGCTGGTCCTGCTCGCCGGCTGGTTCGGATGGAGCGCGGTGCAGCAATGGCGGCAGGAAGCCAATGGCCAGGCGCTGGAAGAAGCGCGTGACCAGGCCGTGCAGGGACTGCAGGAGGCGGCTGCCGGCCAGCTGAAGCAGCTGCAGCAGCAGTTGAAGAACGAACGCGTGCAGCAGGCACTGCAGGCCGGCGACGCCGCCGCGGCAGCGCTGGCCGTACGCGAGAGCTGGACCGGGGTGGAGCAGGTTGAAGTGCTGGGCGCCGATCTGGCCACGGCCTATGCCGACCCGGCCACCTTCGGCTATGCACGCCTGGCCCTGCTGGAAGAAGCGCTGGCCGAGGGCAAGCCGGGCCTGCGCGTGGTACGCGATGCCGGTGGCAATCGTCTTGGTCTGGCGGCACCGGTGCAGCTGGGCAGCCTTGGCCCGGCAGTGCTCTACGTGCGCCAGCCATTGCTGCGGCTGACCTCGCCGCTGGACCAGGTGAGCGCCCCGTCCACCGGTTTCCTCGGCCTGCGCCAAGGCACGCATGACCTCGTTGCCCAGGGCGACGCCGGCCTGGCCGAGAGCGCCGAAGCGCTGGCGCGCCCGGTTCCGGGCACGCCGTTGCGGCTGGTGGCTGCCGTACCCAATGTCGAAGCCGGTCCGCTGGGCCTGGGATCGCTGGCCAGTGCCATCGTCGCGCTGCTGCTGGCCTTTGTCGCCGTGTTGCTGGTGGTCGGTCGCGGCCGCCTGCCGAAGACCCTGCCGCTGCCGCGTCGCGCCGCTGCGGCCGAAGCCGATCACGGTCCTACGCTGAGCGAGAGCCTGCAGATGGCGCCGCCGCCGGTGGCCGCCGCCAGCGCCGCGGAAAGTGCGCCGCCGCCACCGCCGGTCCCGGCCGGGGAACTGGCCGCCGGCATCTTCCGTGCCTACGACATCCGTGGCGTGGTCGGCAGCGAACTGACGCCGAAGACCGCCGCGCTGATCGGCCAGGCCATCGGTACCGTGGCGCTGGAACAGGGCCTGCGCGAGGTGGTGATCGGCCGTGATGGCCGCCTGTCCGGCCCGGAACTGGCGGCGGGATTGGCCGAGGGCCTGCGTCGCACCGGTTGCACCGTGATCGACATCGGCCTTGCACCGACCCCGGTCGTCTATTACGCCGCCTTCCATCTGCGTACCGGCACCTGCGTGGCGGTCACCGGCAGCCACAACCCGCCCGAGCACAACGGCTTCAAGGTGGTCATCGGTGGCGAGACGCTGTCCGGCGATGCCATCACCGATCTCTACCAGCGCATCGTCGAGGGGCGCCTGGTGCAGGCGGCCGAGCCGGGCGATTACCAGCAGCGCGAAGTGGGGGCCGACTACATCCAGCGCATCGCTGATGACGTGCAGCTGGACCGCCCGCTGAAGGTCGTGGCCGATGCTGGCAACGGCGTCGCCGGTGCGCTCGCACCACAGCTGCTGGAAGCCATCGGCGCCGAAGTCATTCCGCTGTACTGCGATGTCGACGGTACCTTCCCCAACCATCACCCCGACCCCAGCGAACCGGCCAACCTGGAAGACCTGGTACAGACGGTCAAGCGCTTCGGCGCCGACCTCGGCGTGGCCTTCGATGGCGACGGCGACCGCCTGGGCGTGGTCACCGGCGAAGGCAGGATCATCTATGCAGACCGCCTGCTGATGCTGTTTGCCGCCGATGTGCTGATGCGCAATCCCGGCGCAATGGTGATCTACGACGTGAAGTGCACCGGCAAGCTGTCCGACCACGTGCTGCGCAATGGTGGCAGCCCGCTGATGTGGAAGACCGGGCATTCGCTGATGAAGGCGAAGATGCGCGAAACCGATGCGGAACTGGCCGGCGAAATGAGCGGCCATTTCTTCTTCAAGGAGCGCTGGTTCGGTTTCGACGACGGCCTGTATGCTGCCGCGCGACTGCTGGAGATCCTGGCCCAGCGCGAGGAAACCCCGGACGAGGTACTGGCCGAGCTGCCGGAGATGGTGGCGACGCCGGAACTGAAGGTGCCGGTGGCCGAAGGTACGCCACACGCGCTGGTGGCGATGCTGGTGGCAGCAGCGCAGTCGCCGGACAACCCGTACGTGGGTGGGCGGCTGTCGACCATCGATGGCCTGCGCGTGGACTTCCCCGATGGTTGGGGCCTGGTGCGTGCCTCCAACACCACGCCGGTGCTGGTGCTGCGCTTCGAGGGCAACGACGAGGCGGCACTGGAACGCATCCAGGCGCTGTTCCGCAGCCAGCTGCAGCCGGTGCTGGGCGACACCCCGCTGGGGTTCTGAGCTGGGGCCGGGCTGCGCCCGGCACCCGCCGAGGCAACGTCAACGTCAAGAGCGGGTTTTCTGAGGGATGGCGGGGTGGGGGGGGGGGGGGGGGGGGGGGGCGGCGCGGCCCCGCGGGGGGGGGGGCGGGGGGCCCCGCCCCCCCCCCCCCCCCCCCCCCCCCCCCCCCCCCCCCCCCCACCACCCCCCCCCCCCCCCCCCCCCCCCCCCCCCCCCCCCCGGGGGGGGCCCCCCCGCCCCCCGCCCCGGACCAAAAACAAAAAAAACACAACAAAACACAACCACAACACAAACATAAA
>NZ_JASJSI010000052.1:0-17088 GCF_030237085.1 Stenotrophomonas maltophilia group sp. Smal32 | reverse complement strand
GCCCTCGCCCGGCGGCAAGACAACCCCATCACGGGCGGTGCGCCGGGCCCGGGGGGGGGGGGGCGGGGGCCGCCGGGGTGTGGTGTTGGGGGGGGGGGGGGGCCGCGCCGGCCCCGGGGCCGGGGCCGGGGGGGGGGGGGGGGGGGGTGGGGGGGGGGGGGGGGGGGGGGGGGGGGGGGGGGCCCCCCCCCCCCCCCCGGGGGGGGGGGGGGGGGGCGGCCCCCCCCCCCCCCCCCCCCCCCCCCCCCCCCCCCACCCCGCCTTCGACAGATCTCCGCGATCTGCCGGAACGGTACGGGGTCGGATCCCGTTGCTGCGCAACGGGCTCTGACCCCATATTCCGGAATGACGGCATCAATGACGGCATCCACGCATGGCGTGGATCTACCCCTTGAACCGCAACCCCACGCCCGGTTCGGTGAACAGGTAGCGCGAATCCAGTGCCGAATCGCCCAGCTTGTGCCGCAGCTTGCCGACCAGGATGCGCAGGTAGTGGGTGTCGTGCTGGTGGGTCGGGCCCCAGATCTCCTGCAGGATCTGTGGCTGGGTCACCACCCGCCCGGCATTGCGCAGCAGCAGTGACAGCAGCGCGTATTCCTTGCGGGTCAGCGCCACCGGCTCGCCACCGAGGGCGACTTCGCGACGCAGCAGGTCCACGTGCAGGTGGCCGTCGTCGAACACCGGCGGCGTGCCATCGCTGGGCACACTGCGCGTACGCAGCAGCGCGCGCACCCGTGCCATCAGTTCCTGGGTACCGAACGGCTTGGTTACGTAGTCATTGGCGCCGGTATCCAGTGCGCGCACCTTCTCGGCTTCACCCGCACGCACGGTCAGCATGATCACCGGTACCTGGCTCCATTGCCGCAGCTGCTCCAGTACCTCATGGCCTTCCATGTCCGGCAGGCCAATGTCCAGGATCACCAGGTCCATGTCCTCGCTGGCGGCCAGCTGCAGGCCTTCCTGGCCGGTTGCGGCCTGCCGCACCTGGTAGCCCTGCGCGCGCAGGCTGATGTCCAGGAACCGGCGGATCTGGGTTTCATCATCGATCACCAGCACGCGCGCGGCCGGCACGCTGGCATCAATCGGAGTCGGGCTCATCGTGGGAGGCTGGCTTGAGCAGGGGCAGGGTGATGCGGATCAGGGTACCGCGACCGTCGCGTCCGGGCAGCGCCTGCACGCTGCCGCCATGCGCGCCGATCATGCCCTGGCAGATGGTCAGGCCCAGGCCGGTGCCGTGGCGGCCGCGGTCACCGCGCTCGACGCTGTAGAACATGTCGAAGATGCGCGCGCGCTCGTCGTCGGGAATGCCGGGTCCGGCATCGATCACGTCGATGCGCAGCTGGCCGTCCAGCTCGCGCGCCTGCACCTGCACGGCGGCGTTGGGCGGTGAGAACTTGGCGGCGTTCTCCATCACGTTGAACACCGCCTGTTCGACCAGCGCGGGGTGCACCCAGATCGGTGCCAGCGTGGCTGGGATGTCCAGCTCCAGCCGCACCTTCGGCTGGTAGCGCTGCAGGCGCCGCGCCGCCGAGCCGATCAGTTCGTCCACGCCGATCCAGTCGCGATTGATCTTCAGGCCTTCGTGGCCAAGCCGGGTCATGTCCAGCAGGTTCTGGATGTAGCGGTCCAGGCGTTCGCCTTCGACCAGGATGGTGTCCAACAGGGCGCGTCGATCCGTCGTGTCCATCGCCGCGCCATAGCTGGCCAGGCTGTCGGCGGAGCCGATCATCGCTGCCAGCGGCGAGCGCAGGTCGTGCGACACCGAAGAGAGCAGGGCCGAGCGCAGCCGCTCGGTCTCGTTGCTGACGTGCGCCTGTTCCAGTTCGGCCACCAGCCGGGTGCGCAACGCGGCCTGCGCGATATCGTCGACCATCGCCTCGGCCAGCTGCCGCTGCTCGGGCAGCAGGCGCGCCTGCGCGCCGGGCAGGTACAGGCCGGCCACGCCGATGGCGCGGTCTTCGCCATCCAGCAGCGGCAGGAACCACCACTGCGCACCGGCCAGGGTATCGGTGAAGCGGCCGCTGGGCTGGCCGTGGCGCAGGGCCCAGTCGGCCGCCGCCAGATCGGTATCGCCCGGCTGCGAACGGCCACCGGATGCCGTGTCGGCGCCGATCCGCAGCCACGAAGGAACGTCCATCGCCTGTTCCAGCGCCAGGCGCCCGGCCTGCGCCACTTCACCATTACCGGCCGCACTGGCCAGCTGCCGTCCCAGCTGCTGGCGCGCACGCGCATGACGGTTGGCCGCGCGCAGCGCGATCACCTGCATGCGCAGGCGCGAGGCCAGGCGCCCGGCGACCAGTGCGGCGGCCAGGAACAGGAACACGGTGATCACGCCCTGGCGTGCACCGATGGCGAAGGTGAAGCGTGGCGCGATGAACAGGAAGTTGTAGGCGAGGAAGCACAGGATCGCCGCCATCACCGCCACGCTGGCGCGCGTGCGCGCAGCCACCAGCACCACCGCCACGATGAACACCATCGACAGGTCGGCCATGCCTACCCAGCGTTCGGCCAGCCATGCCACCGCACAGGCCAGCGCCGTGGCGACCAGCGCCTGCACCGGCTCGTAGCTGATGCCGCGCATCGGTGGCAGCAGGCCCTCGCGGCGCGAGCGCGCACGTGCCTGCGGGGTGCTGATGATGGTGATCTCGTAATGCGCGCCGCGCTGGATCAGCTGCTGGGTCAACGTCCGGTTGAACATCCGTGCCAGCGGGCGTTCGCGGGTCCGGCCCAGCACCAGGGTCGACACGCCGTTGTG
The DNA here is from genome assembly GCF_030237085.1 of Stenotrophomonas maltophilia group sp. Smal32. Classification (NCBI taxonomy): domain Bacteria; kingdom Pseudomonadati; phylum Pseudomonadota; class Gammaproteobacteria; order Lysobacterales; family Lysobacteraceae; genus Stenotrophomonas; species Stenotrophomonas maltophilia group sp. Smal32. The sequence continues at coordinate 14,333 of NZ_JASJSI010000052.1, read as the reverse complement.
CGCGGCGTGGTCGAGCAGGGCGTCAGCGATGCTCGATCCGTGCAACAGTTCGGCGTCGCCACCCAGCCGCCGTGCCAGCGCGAAGGCGGCATCGATCTCGCGCCGTGTCGCTTCATCCTGGCGCCGCCCCTGCACGGTCACCACGGTCCACGGTGCGTCGCGGCGCTCGGCGATGCGGCGCGCCACGCGCACCAGGTATTCACTCTGGCCACCGCCGTCGATCGCCACCAGCACGCCGCGGCGCAGTGGCAGGTTGCTCTCGCCACGGGCGGCGCGTGCCTCGCGCAGGCTGCTGTCGACGCGGTCGGCAGCCTCCTGCATGGCCAGTTCGCGCAGCGCGGTCAGGTTCGCCGGCGAGAAGAACGCCTGCAGGGCCTGCGCGGCCTGTTCCGGCACATAGACCTTGCCCTGCTGCAGGCGCGCGATCAGCTCGCGCGGTGGCAGGTCGACCAGCACGATGTCGTGCAGGCGGTCGAGCACGACATCGGGCACGGTCTCGCTGACCCGCACGCCGGTGATGCGCATCACCACATCATTGAGGCTTTCCAGATGCTGGATGTTGACCGTGGTCCAGACATCGATGCCGGCGTCCAGCAGCTCCATCACATCCTGCCAGCGCCGCTCGTGACGGCTGCCCGGTGCATTGCGATGGGCCAGTTCGTCCACCAGCACCAACGCTGGATGCCGTGCGAGCACGGCATCCAGGTCCATCTCCTGCAGGGCGTGGCCGTGGTAGGCCACGTCCTTCAGCGGCAACTGCGGCAGCCCCTCCAGCAGCGCCTGGGTATCGGCACGGCCATGGGTTTCCACCAGCCCGACCACCAGGTCGACGCCGCGGCGCAGCTGTTCCTGCGCGCGGGTCAGCATGGCGTAGGTCTTGCCCACGCCCGGCGCCGCGCCGAGGAACACGGTCAGCTTGCCGCCAGCTTCGCGTTGCAGGCCTTCGACCAGGGCATCGGCCTGGCGGGTACGCGCATCAGTCATGGGAGCCGCTGTCATGGCTGCCATTGTGCGCGCAGCCGGTGCAGGCCGGCATCACGGTGCCTTGGCTGCATGGTCCAGCGCGAAGTTCAAGGTCACCACGTTTACCCGTGGCTGCCCGAACAGGCCCCACTGGCGGCCTTCGGTATGCGCCTGCACCAGCGCCTGCACGCGTTCCACTGGCAGGCCTCGCGCACGCGCCACGCGCGCCACCTGCAGCTGTGCGGCGGCCGGCGACAACTGCGGATCGAGACCGCCGCCGGACTGGGTGACCAGATCGGCCGGAACCTGCGCTGGCGCGACACCTTCCCGTGCAGCCACCGCAGCGGTGCTGGCAGCGACGCGCTCGGCCAGCGCGGGGTTGCTGCGCGCCATGTTGGAACCGGCGGCCGCCATCGGATCGTAGTTGGCGGCCGACGGCCGTGCCTGGAAGTAGCCATCACCGGTGAACGGCTGCGCCAGCCATACCGAGCCGCGCACCTGGCCACTGTCATCGCGCAGCAGGCTGCCTTCGGCCTGTCCCGGGAATGCCAGGCCGGCAAAGCCGGTTGCAATGCCGGCGTAGACCGCACCGGCCAGCAGCAGGGTGGCCAGGCCCAGGCCGATCGCCGGACGCCAGCGGGCGTCATCCTGCAGGCTGGCTACGCGGGCCTCGGCCTTCGGTTCACGGGACAGGGAAGACGAGGTGGAAGCAGAACGGTTCATGCGCCGAATACCAGGACAAGAAGGAGGTCGATCAGCTTGATCGCCGCGAACGGCAGCAACACGCCGCCGAGGCCGTACACCAGCATGTTCCGGCGCAGCAGCGCCGTCGCGGTGGCCGGGCGGAAGCGCACGCCACGCAGGGCGAGCGGGATCAGAGCGGGAATCACCAGGGCGTTGAAGATCAGCGCCGCCAGCACGGCGTTGCGCGGGCTCGACAGCTGCATCACGTTCAGTGCGGCCATGGTCGGAACGGCAGCGGCGAACAGCGCCGGCAGGATCGCGAAGTACTTGGAGACGTCGTTGGCCAGCGAGAAGGTGGTCAGCGCGCCGCGGGTGATCAGCTGCTGCTTGCCCACTTCCACCACCGCCAGCAGCTTGGCCGGGTCCGAATCGAGGTCGACCATGTTGCCGGCCTCCTTCGCCGCCTGCGTACCGGAGTTCATCGCCAGGCCGATATCGGCCTGGGCCAGCGCCGGGGCGTCGTTGGTGCCGTCGCCGACCATTGCCACCAGGCGACCGCCGGCCTGTTCCTGGCGGATGCGCGCCAGCTTGTCTTCCGGCCGCGCTTCGGCGATGTAGTCGTCCACACCGGCCTCGGCAGCGATGGCGGCGGCGGTCAGCGGGTTGTCACCGGTGATCATCACCGTGCGGATGCCCATCGCCCGCAGCTGCGCGAACTTCTCGCGCATGCCGTGCTTGACCACGTCCGACAGCTCGATCACACCCAGCACGTGGCGGCCCTCGGCCACCACCAGCGGGGTGGCGCCGTTGCGCGCGACCTGCTCGACACGACCGGCCAGCTCGGCCGGCACGTTGCCGCCCAGCGACTGCACATGCGCGCGGATGGCATCGGCGGCGCCCTTGCGGATCTGCCGCCCATGTTCCAGGTCCACGCCGGACATGCGGGTCTGGGCAGTGAAGGCCAGGTAGTCGGCATGGTCCGGTTCGGCGGTGGCGCAACCCTGCTCGCGCGCCAGGCGCACGATCGACTTGCCCTCCGGAGTCGGGTCGGCCAGCGAGGACAGCAGTGCCGCTTCACGCAGCTGGCTGGCGTCGATAGCGGCCAACGGATGGAAGTGGCTGGCCTGCCGGTCGCCGTAGGTGATGGTGCCGGTCTTGTCGAGCAGCAGCACGTCTACGTCGCCCGCCACTTCCACCGCCTTGCCCGACTTGGCCAGCACGTTGGCAGCCAGCGCCCGGTTCATGCCGGCAATGCCGATGGCTGGCAGCAGGCCACCGATGGTGGTCGGGATCAGGCACACCAGCAGCGCGATCAGCAGCAGCGGATCAACCTGCACGCCCACCGCTGCACCGATCGCCGGCAGCGTTGCCACCACTACCAAGAAGGTCAGCGTCATCGCCGCCAGCAGCAGGGTCAGCGCGATCTCGTTCGGGGTCTTCTGGCGATTGGCGCCTTCCACCAGCGCGATCATCCGGTCCAGGAAGCTGTGGCCCGGCTCGGCGGTCACCCGCACGATGATCTGGTCGGACAGCACCTTGGTACCGCCGATCACGCCGGAACGGTCGGTACCGGCTTCGCGCAGCACCGGTGCCGATTCGCCGGTCACGGCCGCTTCGTTGATGGTCGCCAGGCCCTGCACGATCTCGCCATCGGCCGGCACCAGTTCACCGGCACTGACGATCACATGGTCGCCCGGGCGCAGCTCCGCAGCCGGTACCTGGGTTTCGGCGGCACCCGGCTGCGGTGCGGCCAGACGGCGCGCCACCAGATCCTGGCGGGCACGGCGCAGCGATGCAGCCTGGCCACGGCCGCGCGCTTCGGCCACGGCTTCGGCGAAGTTGCCGAACAGCACGGTCACCAGCAGGATCGCGGTCACCGCCAGGCCAAAGCCCAGCGGCGCATTGCCGGTCAGGGTGACGATGGCGGCGACGATCGTGCCGGCCATCACCACCGCCATCACCGGGCTGCGCACCAGGTGCATCGGCGACAGCTTGCGCACCGCCTCGACCAGTGCACGGCGCAGGCCTGCGGCATCGAGCAGGGCAGGGCGCGGTGCGAGGGAACTACGGGTTGAACTTGCGTGGGTACTCATTGCGGTGTCCTCAGTGCAGTCCCAGGCTCAGGTGGTCGGCGATCGGGCCGAGTACCAGCGCCGGCATGAACTGCAGCACGGTCAGGATGACGATCACCGAGACCAGGGTCAGGGCGAAGGTCGGGGTTTCGATCTGCAGGCTGCCGGCAGACTCCGGCGCCTGGCGCTTGGCGGCCAGCTGGGCGGCTACCACCAGCGGGATGATCAGCAGCGGGAAGCGGCCCAGCAGCAGCACCAGCGAGCAGCTCAGGTTCCACCACAGCGTGGCGTCACCCAGCCCTTCGAAGCCCGAACCGTTGTTGGCGTAGGCCGACACGTACTCGTAGAACACCTGGCTGATGCCATGGAATCCGGGATTGGAGGTGCCGGCCAGGCCGGGCACGGCCAGGGTGATCGCGGTGAATACCAGCAGGGTGATCGGCTGCAGCAGCACCAGCAGGGCCAGCAGGCGTACCTGTGGCGTCTCCAGCTTGCGGCCGAACAGTTCCGGCGTACGTCCGGTCATCAACCCGGCCAGGAACACGCCCAGCAGCAGGTACACGATGAACTGCTGCAGGCCACAGCCGATGCCGCCCCAGATCGCGCTGACCAGCATGTTGACCATCGCGATGCCGCCACTGAGCGGCGCCAGCGAATCGTGCATGCCGTTCACCGAGCCGTTGGACACCTGGGTGGTCACCGCCGCCCACAGCGCGGTGCCATCGGCACCGAAGCGCACCTCCTTGCCTTCCATCAGCAGCGGCGTGGCGGCGCTGGCGCTATGGCCCTCGCTCCACATCATCGCGCCGGTGGACAGCAGCGACATGCCCAGCATGCAGCTGAACACCAGGGCGCCGAAGCGACGCCGGCCGGTGAACGCACCGATCATGAAGATCACTGCCATCGGCACCAGCAGGATGCCGACGATTTCCAGCGCATTCGACAGCGGGGTTGGATTCTCCAGCGGGAAACTGCTGTTCGGGCCATACCAGCCGCCGCCGTTGGCGCCCAGCTGCTTGGCCGCGACCATCGCCGCGACCGGGCCCAGCGGCAGTTTCTGCTGGGCCATGCCGGCGCTGGCATCGATTGGCGCAGCCTGCGGCCCGCCGGCCATCGTCGAGGGCACGCCCTGGCTGGTCAGCAGCAGCGTCCACACCAGGCACAGCGGCAGCAGGAAGCGCACGCACAGGCGCACCACGTCCACGTAGTAGTTGCCGACCGCGACCTGCCGGTCATCGCCGGCCCCGTTGGCCGCCGCAGCCTGCGGCGCACGCGAGAACAACGCGCGCAGCGTGGCCACCGCCAGCGCCAGGCCCATCATCGGCGTCACCACCTGCAGGCCAGTGATGCCGGTCATCTGCGAGAGGTAGGACAGCTGCGCCTGGCCCGAGTAGTGCTGCTGGTTGGTGTTGGTCAGGAACGAGATCATCGTGTGCAGCGCGGTGTCCCAGCGCATGTTCGGGATCTGGTCCGGGTTCAACGGCAACCAGGCCTGGGTCATGAACACCGCCTGGGTCAGCACCGCGACCACCACGTTGCTCAGCACGAAGGCCAGCACATAGCCGCGCCAGGACATGGCGCGCGATGGATCGACGCCAAGCACCTTGTACAGCGGCTTTTCGATCCAGTGGAACAGCACGTCGACCTTCATCGGCGTGCCGTGCATCACCCGCGCCAGGTACAGACCCAGCGGCCACGCCAGCAGCAGGCTGGCGGCAATAATCACAAGCATCTCAGTCATGGCAGGCTCCGCTCAGAACGACTCGGGCCGCAGCACGACATAAAGGAGATAGGCGGCGGCGACCAGCACCAGCACGCCACACAACAACGACAGCCAGGGGGACATTGCAATAGCGTCCTGGTGGAACCCCTCCACCTCAGGCCGCCATCGTCGTCCTGCCCCCCATAAACGCACTACGCGCCGGACCGGGCCGACGCGTAAAAAGTGCATAAATTCCGTGGGCCAACCCGTAACCGGGCCCGGGGTAGCGCCGGGCCATGCCCGGCGGAGGCAGCGCCGTCAGCCCGCCGGAGCGTCCGCCGGCACCAGCCCCTTCAGCTCGCGATAGCGCTGCAGGGTGCTGTCGATCTCGGCCTTCAACGCCTGCTGCTGCTGCACGAGCCCGGCCTGCAGGCGCTGCTGGGCCTGAAGCTGCGCATGCCGCTTGCGGATCGCCTCGGCCTGCTTGTCGACCACCTTGCCGCCGGCCAGCTCGCGGTCTCCTGCCGCCGACAGCAGCGCCACCAGCGACTCACGCAGGCTGGTGACGTTGTATTCGGCGGTCTTCAGGTTGTTGTCCAGCACTTCCTGGCGCTCGGCAAACACCCGGCGCAGGTCGGCCTCGCTGCCGTAGGTGGACAACATGGCCTGCTCGGTGCGCTGGCGGGTCTGCTCGGCCATCAGGTCCAGCTGTTGCTGCTGCGCAGCGGTGCTGGCAGCGGCACGTTCCTCGTCGGTCAACGCGCGCTGGACCTGCGCATTGCGCAGGCCCGTGCTCGCATTGAATTCCTCGCGCGCATGATTGACCGCGTCTGCCGGCAGCGAATCACTGCAGATCCGCTCCTTGCCCTCGTTCCAGCAGTACAGCTTCTTTTCCGCCTTGCCGCTGTCGCGCGACTGCGCCGGTACGGTGAACGGCACGGCCAGCAGCAGGCCGGTGAAGAGGACAGCAGGAACTCGGGACATGACCTTTCCCCTGGTCGGTCAGCGGATCGAACGAACGCCGTACTGGGCCCGGTAGGCTTCCAGCGGCTGCCGGTAACCCACAAGTTCCGGGTTGCCGGAGGCGAAATCAAGCAGGTCGGCCAGCGACGCCACGGCGATCACCGGGATACCAGCCTCTTCCGCTACCGACTGCGCCGCCGAGCGGCGGTCGGTCTCCGAAGCGATCTCCTGGCGGTCCAGCGCCACCACGATGCCGGCCGGGGTGCCACCGGCGGCGCGGATGATGCCCAACGCTTCGCGGATCGCGGTACCGGCGGTGATCACGTCATCGACGATCAGCACGCGCTTGCCCTGCATGTCGGCGCCGATCAGCTGGCCGCCTTCGCCGTGGTCCTTGGCTTCCTTGCGGTTGAACGACAGCGGCAGGTCGCGGCCGCGCTGGGCCAGCTCACAAGCCATCGCGGTGGCCAGCGGGATGCCCTTGTAGGCCGGGCCGAACACCACGTCGTACTTGATCCCGCTGGCATCGATGGCATCGGCGTAGCAGGCGCCAAGCTGGGACAGCAGCGAGCCGGAGTCGAAGCGGCCGGCGTTGAAGAAATAGGGGCTCAGCCGGCCGGACTTGAGGGTGAACTGGCCGAAGCGCAGGGCATCGGCGGTCAGGGCCAGCTGCAGGAAACGGTGGCGGTGGTCGCTCATCAAAACTCGATTCATCTTCATTTGGAGCATAAATCCTAATCCAGCTGGGCGTTTCGCGCTCGTCCGGCCCCGTGTGAAGGCGTTTGCGGGCCCAACCGACGGACTGCGCAGCCCCGCGGTCAACCGGTATGCTTGCCCGGTTTCCCGCCGTAGGTCTTCCGCATGCGCATCATCAGTTTCAACGCCAATGGCATCCGTTCCGCCGCGACCAAGGGCTTCCTCGACTGGTTCCGTGCCCAGGATGCCGACGTCCTGTGCATCCAGGAAACCAAGGCCCAGGAAGACCAGCTGACCGACCCGATGTTCCGCCCGGACGGCCACCACTGTTTCTACCGCGACGCCATCACCAAGAAGGGCTACAGCGGCGTGGCGATCTACAGCAAGCGCGAGCCGGACCAGGTCATCACCTCGCTGGGCTGGGCCCCGTTCGACGACGAAGGCCGCTACATCGAGGCACGCTACGGCAACCTCAGCGTGGTCTCCTTCTATATCCCGTCCGGCAGCTCGGGCGACCTGCGCCAGGGCTTCAAGTTCGAAGTGATGGAATGGCTGCGGCCGATCCTGGAGGAGTGGGCACGCAGCGGCCGCGACTACGTGTTGTGCGGCGACTGGAACATCGTGCGTTCGGCGCTGGACATCAAGAACTGGAAGTCCAACCAGAAGAATTCCGGCTGCCTGCCGGAAGAGCGCGACTGGCTCAACGCCCTCTGCGCCGACCACGGCCAGGCCACCGATGTCGCCGCCGGCCGCGGCTGGGCCGATGCCTACCGCCTGCTCAACCCCACCGGCGAGGACTACACCTGGTGGAGCAACCGCGGCGCCGCCCGCGCCAACAACGTCGGTTGGCGCATCGACTACCAGTTCATCACCCCGGGCCTGCGTGACCGCCTGCGCAGCTGCTCGATCTACCGCGACGAGCGCTTCTCCGACCACGCCCCGTTCACCGTGGACTACGACCTGTGACCGAGGCTGCCAAGCCGCGCCGACCGTGGCAGCAGGTGTTGTCCAACCTGAGCCAGCGCAAGGTGCTGGCGATGCTGCTGCTCGGCTTCAGTTCCGGCCTGCCGATCTACCTGGTGGGCAACACGCTCGGCTTCTGGATGCGCAAGGAAGGCATCGAGCTGAGCACGATCGGTTTCCTGTCATGGGTCGGGCTGGCCTACACCATGAAGTTCCTGTGGGCGCCGATCGTCGACAAGACCGACGTGCCTCTGTTCGGCCGTTTTGGCCGCCGCCGTGGCTGGATGCTGCTGTCGCAGCTGGTCGTGGTGGTGGGCCTGGTCGGCATGGCGCTGGTCCAGCCCAAGGGGGGCCAGATCCAGTTCCTGGGTATCGCCTGGCAGCACATCGTCGTGTTCGGCGTGATGGCCGTGATCGTGGCATTTGCTTCGGCCACCCAGGACATCGTCATCGATGCCTGGCGCATTGAAAGTGCTGACAACAGCGAGCAGCTCGGCCTCCTGACCTCATCCTCGGCGCTGGGCTATCGCACCGCATTGCTGGTCACCGATGCGCTGATCCTGATCATCGCGGCCCGTGTCGGCTGGCAGGTCTCGTACGAGATCATGGCCGTACTCATGGCGCTTGGCGTGGTGGCCGTGGTCATGGCCCGGGAACCGGCCAGGGAGGTGGCTGCCGTGCAGGCCCAGGCGATCTCGCTGTGGACGCCGCGGGGCCTGTTCGACGCCGTGGCCGGGCCGTTCATCGCCTTCGTCCGCGAGCACCGCAGCGGCGCGATCCTGATCCTGGTGGCCATCAGCGTCTATCGCATGGCCGACTTCGTCATGGGGCCGATGGCCAACCCCTTCTATGTCGATCTCGGCCTGGACGAGGATACCGTGGGCGCGGTGCGTGGCTCGGTCGGGCTGGTCGCGACGTTCGTCGGCATTGCCGCAGCGGGCCTGGTCTCGGTCCGCTGGGGCGTGCTGGCGGCGCTGATGGTGGGCGCCGTGCTGGGGCCGGCCTCCAATCTGGCGTTTGCCTGGCTGGCCTATTCCGGCCCGGACACAACCCATTTCGCCGTGGCCATGGCGATCGACAACTTTGCCAGCGGCTTCGCCGGTACGGCGCTGATCGCCTACATGTCGAGCTTGACCAGCATCGGATACACCGCCACCCAGTACGCGCTGCTGAGCTCGTTCTACGCGATGCCCGGCAAGGCCCTCAAGGGATTCTCGGGGTGGTCGGTACAAACGCTCGCGCAGGGTCGGACGCTGCTGGAAGGTTATGCATTGTTCTTCGTCGGTACCGCGCTGGTGGCGATCCCGGTGGTGATCCTGTGCGCTCTGTTGATCGTGCAGCAGCGCCGTCGCCAGGCCGCAAGCGCCACCTGATTGCCTGCCCGCCCGGTCTGCGGGATCATCGCCCCGACGCGCCGAGGGGGCGGTGCCCTGCGAACGGGGAAGTGAGCATGACCGACGTTGTGCTGCGGGACCTGGACCCGCTGCTGCTGGAACGTATCAGACGCGTCGCGGTCGCCCGCGGCTGGACTCACGAACAGACCTGTGCCGCCTTGCTGGAGCAGGGCCTGTTCAGCAGTGAGCTGGAAGTCCGCTCCGGCTTCGGCGATCCCGAAGTGGATGCCCTGTCCGATGCCATCGCCGCCCTGCAGGCGTTGCCCGCAGGGCAGGGGTTTGATTAACGGCCGCGCCGCAATGCTGTAGAGCCGAGCCCACGCTCGGCTGCCCCGTAGATCCACGCCATGCGTGGATGGCACCATCCTCACGCCAGATGGATCGCCCCCAGGATCCGCGGCCCCTGGGCGCCGGTCACGCTCGGCAGGTTGCCGGCCAACCCGTCCATCGTCCGCTGCGCCAGCCACGCAAAGCCCATGGCCTCCACGTACTCCGGGTCCAGCCCGTGCACGGCGCTGGATTCCACCTGCACGCCCGGCAGCCGTGCGCTCAGCCGCTTCATCAGCTGCCGGTTGCGCACACCGCCGCCACAGACCAGCAGGCGGCGGGTCTGCGGCTGCTGCGCCAGCAGCGCATCGGCCACCGTTGCCACGGTCAGCTCCAACAGGGTCGCCTGCACGTCGGCCGCAGCGTACTGGCCTTCGGCCATGTGCGCCTCGGCCCAGGCCAGGTGGAACTGCTCACGGCCGGTGCTCTTCGGCGGCGGCAGCGCGAACCACGGGTCCGAGCACCAGCCGGCCAGCAGGCTCTCGTCCACCGCGCCACTGGCGGCATATGCGCCGTCGGCGTCGAAGGTGCGGCCGGTGTGGCGCTGGCACCAGGCATCCATCAGCGCATTGGCCGGGCCGGTATCGAAGCCACGCACCGCACCTTCGCGCGGAATCAGGGTCAGGTTGGCGATGCCGCCGAGGTTGAGCACCGCGCGGTCTTCGTCAGCCGTGCCCAGCATGGCCAGGTGGAAGGCCGGCATCAGTGGCGCACCATGGCCCCCGGCCGCCACGTCGCGGCGGCGGAAGTCGGACACCGTGGTGATCCCGGTCAACTCGGCGATGCGGTTGCCGTCGCCCAGCTGTACGGTGAAGGCGGGGTCGGCCAGCGGGCGGTGACGCACGGTCTGGCCGTGCGAGCCGATCGCGCGCACCTGGCTGCGGTCCACGCCAGCCTCGGCCAGCAGCTGGTTGGCGGCCCCGGCGAAGTTGATCGCGATCCGGGCGTCCAGCTCGCCGAGCTCCTCCAGCGAGTCCAGCCGGCCACCTTCGCCCAGCGCCACCAGTCGCGCACGCAGCACCGGCTCCCAGCGGGCGGTCAGGCCGTGCACGAAGCGGCAGCCTCCGCCGGCGGGGAACTGCACCAGCGCGGCATCGATGCCGTCGGCGCTGGTGCCCGACATCAGGCCAAGGTACAGGGGGGCGTCAGCGTCGGCGGTCGTGTTCATGGCGGGCATAAAAAAAGGACGCGGCAAGCTTGTGCTGCCGCGTCCTTCTTCGTCAACGCAGCGGCTCAGCCGCGCTTGCGGCCGGTGCTGCTCTTGTCCTTGGCGCTGGCCACCTCGGGGGCGGCCTCGTCGCGGCTGGTCGGCGCGGGGCTGGCATCGGCGTAGATCAGCTTTTCCATGCCCTGGATGCGGGCCATCGCCGGCGCGGTCTGCGCGCGGAAGGCGACCAGCTCGGCGCCCTTCAACGGCTCCGGCGGCGGCATGGTCACGGTCAGCGGGTTGCGATGCTCGCCGTTGACGCGGAATTCGTAGTGCAGGTGCGGGCCGGTGGCCAGGCCGGTCGAGCCCACATAGCCGATCACCGTGCCCTGGGCCACGCGCTGGCCGGTCTTGATGTTCGCAAAGCGCGACATGTGCCCGTACAGGGTGGTGTGGCCGCGGCCGTGATCCAGGATCACCACGTTGCCGTAACCACGCTGCACGCCGGCGAACTGCACGCGGGCGTCGCCAGCGGCCATGATCGGGGTGCCGGTGCGCGCGGCGTAGTCCACGCCCTTGTGCATGCGCATCTTGCCCAGCACCGGGTGCTTGCGCGCACCGAAGGTCGAGCTCAGCCGCGCGAACGGGATCGGCATGCGGATGAAGCTCTTCTTCAGCGAACGGCCGTTGATGTCGTAGTACTCGGACTTGCCGTTGCGGTCGAAGCGGAAGCCGGAATAGGTCTTGCCACCGGTGGTGAAGGTCGCCGCCAGGATCTTGCTGGTGTCCACCTTCTCGCCTTCGCGCCAGGTTTCATCCATCGCCACGCTGAAGCGGTCGCCCGGCTGCAGGTCCTTGGAGAAGTCGATGTCGTACTTGAAGATATCGTCGGTCATCGTCGCGATCGCCGACGGCGACAGCCCGGCGCGGCGTGCGGCGGCGTACAGCGAACTGGTGATCTCGCCACTGGTGACCACCGTGCGCGTGGAGGTCTCGCGCTTGGTCACCTTCTCCTTGATGTCATCACCGGCCAGGCTCAGCTCCACCCGGTTGTCGGCATCGCGGTCGAAGCGGATGCTGCGCAGGTCACCGGACAGCGGCATGTCGAAGGCGATCTCGGCGCCCGGGCGCAGCTTGGTCAGCGCCTCGCGCGCGCCCGGGTGGTCCAGTACCCGGTGCAGGGTGGTGGCCGGAATGCCGGCCTTGTCGAACAGATCGCTCAGGGTCTGGCCGCGTTCCACGCGCAGTACCTGCCAGCTGTCACCGGGTACCTGCTGCTGGCGGGCCATGGTCAGCGGCGGCAACGGCAGCGCCAGGCTGGTATGGCTGTCGGCAAAGGGGGCGTCGATGGTGTGCGAGAAGCCCGGGACGATCGTTGCCACCAGGGCGCCGATGGTCGCGAACAGGCTGGCATGCATCCAATGGCGCCGGGTCCAGCGCTCGTTGAAGGCGGCGGGAAGATGTTGCCTGAGCTTCCGATGCAGGGCGTTGTCGTGCAGGACGTGGAGGCGTTCCTGGAAGCGCTGCTTGCGTGCGCGCCCTTGTTCGGAATTGTGCATCGGCGGTTTTTTCCTGGCTGCCCGGGAGCCCGGGCCTGATCGCCGGTTACCATAGACACCTGAGAAAACCGCGTCAAACCCTTGTGCCCATTGGCTTTTGTGAAGCCAATCGGGTTAACTTTGCTTTAACACCCCACACAAGAATCGGCGTTGCCGGGAGTAGTCACGTGTCCTCGATTGAAGAAGCCCTTGCCCTGATCGGCCGCGGTGCCGACGAGATCCTCAAGCTCGAGGATCTGCGTGCGCGCCTGCAGGAAGGCCGCCCGCTGCGGATCAAGGCCGGCTTCGACCCCACCGCGCCCGACCTGCACCTGGGCCATACGGTGCTGCTGAACAAGATGCGCCAGTTCCAGGACCTCGGCCACCAGGTCATTTTCCTGATCGGCGACTTCACCGGCATGATCGGCGACCCGTCCGGCAAGAGCCTTACCCGCAAGCCGCTCAGCCGCGAGGACGTGCTGGCCAACGCCCGTACCTATGAGGAGCAGGTGTTCAAGGTGCTGGACCGCAGCCGTACCGAAGTCCGCTTCAACTCGGAATGGTTCGGCAAGATGGGCGCGGCGGACATGATCCGCCTGGCCGGCCAGCACACCGTGGCACGCATGCTGGAGCGCGACGACTTCGCCAAGCGCTACGCCGCCCAGCAGTCCATCGCCATCCATGAGTTCCTGTACCCGCTGGTGCAGGGCTACGACTCGGTGGCCCTGGAGGCCGACGTCGAGCTGGGTGGCACCGACCAGAAGTTCAACCTGCTGATGGGCCGCGGCCTGCAGGAACACCACGGCCAGAAGCCGCAGGTGGTGCTGACCATGCCGCTGCTGGAGGGCCTGGACGGCGTCAACAAGATGTCCAAGTCGCTGGGCAACTACATTGGTATCAGCGAGCCGGCCATCGACATCGTCACCAAGACCATGAAGGTGGACGACACCCTGATGTGGCGCTGGATCGAGCTGCTGTCCTTCGACATCAGCCAGGCCGAAGCCGTGCAGCTGCGCGAGCAGGTGGCCAATGGCGGCCTGAACCCGCGCGTGGTCAAGCTGCGCCTGGCGCGTGAACTGGCGACCCGTTTCCACGATGCAGCAGCGGCCGAGCAGGCCATTGCAGGTTGGGAGGCGGCGGTGACCGGGCAGGGCGACATCACCCAGCTGCCGCTGCAGGACGTGGCGATCCCGGCCGAAGGCCTGCGTATCGCTGCACTGCTGACCGCTGCCGGCCTGACCCCGAGCAACTCCGAAGCCAACCGCAAGCTCAAGGAGCGCGCGGTGAAGGTGGACGGCGAAGTAGTGGAAGATGGCCAGCAGGTGCTGCAGCCGGGCTTCGAAGGCTTGTTGCAGGTCGGCAAGCGTACGTTTGCCCGCGTGCGCCTGGTTGCTGCCTGAGACAAAGGAAGGGCCGGCGCCAGCCGGCCCTTCCTTATGCTCTTGTAGAGCCGAAGGCAACGGCAGGAGCCGTTGCCAACGTCGCTTGCGACGGCCCGCAGGGGGCCGGGCAGGACGCCCGGCATAGCCCATGCTCGGCTGCTCTTCACGGGGGCCTCCCGCAGCGCGATGCATGAACGGATGCAACATCCGGTGAAAAAAATCGCCACACCCCCTTCACAAATGATGCGAATGGGGACATACTTCTCCTCCCCCGTCGCAGGGGTCGCCACCAAGGGGCTTCAGCGACAACAGGGCGCCCACCACCGCCGAACGAGATGATCGAACGAAGGTGTTGACGGACTGAAAAAGTCTGGCATAATGGGCGGCTCGCTACGAAGGAAACTTCGCAGCACACGGGAACGGCGCTGAGGCCACTTCCCCTGATCTTTGAAAGTATGCGCAGGTATCTTGTGAAGGCGCCTGCAGGAAGGATGATTGTCCA
>NZ_JASJSI010000051.1:5180-29338 GCF_030237085.1 Stenotrophomonas maltophilia group sp. Smal32 | reverse complement strand
CCCCCCCCCCCCCCCCCCCCCCCCCCCCCCCCCCCCCCCCCCCCCCCCCCCCCCCCCCCCCCCCCCCCCCCCCCCCCCCCCCCCCCCCCCCCCCCCCCCCCCCCCCCCCCCCCCCCCCCCCCCCCGCGCCCCCCCCCCCCCCCCCCCCCCCCCCCCCCCCCCCCCCCCCCCCCCCCCCCCCCCCCCCCCCCCCCCCAGCAGGGAAACAATACGTTTGGCCAGCAGCAGCCGCAGCAGCAGAACAAGTCGCGCAACGAGCAGCAGGGCCAGAACCAGCAGCAGCCGAAGCTGAAGCAGCCCAAGCAGCCGCGTCCGCAGCAGCAGGACGGTGACAAGCCGGCCGAGAAGCCGCAGCGCAACGCCGCCGATGCACCGGCCGAAGCCGTGACCGCGGCAGCAGCCGTGGCCGCCACCGCCGTCGCCGCCAATGTGGTGACCGCGCAGGAAGCCACTGCCCCGGTTGCGCCGGTTGTGCCGCTGGCCGCCGCTCCGGTGGACGCCGCAGCACCGGTCGAGACCGCTGCCAACGCTGCCAGCGAGGCCGAGGTGATTGCGGTTGCCGGTGAAGAGGCTGCAACCGACCCCAATGGCGAGCAGGCAGGCGAAGGCGCGACCCGCCGTCGCCGTGGCCGTCGTGGTGGCCGTCGTCGTCGTCGCGGTGGCGCCGAGAACGCCGCCGGCAGCGATTCCCTGAGTGATGACCAGGACGATGGTGATGACGGTGATGACGCCGATGGCGCTGAGCCGAACATCGACAACCCTGCCGGCACTGCGCCGGCCGCCGCCGCACAGCCGACCCGTTCGCAGCCGGAGTTCGATTTCGATGACGAAGCCGAACCGGTCGCTGTCGAAGCCGAGAAGCCGGCCCGCGCTGCCGCCGCTGTTGTCGCCGCGCCGGTCGCGGTGGTGAGCAGCGCCGTGGTCGAGGCTGCCGCACCGATCACCGCCGAAGTGCCGGCGCCGGTCGAAACCGCAGCCAAGGCAGAGCCGGTGTCCTCGCCGGTGCAGACCAGCATGCTCGATGCCATCGACGCAGCAACCCCGGCGCAGCCGGTGGCCGCTGCTGCTCCGGCGGTCGAAGCAAAGCCGGTCGCGGTTGAAGCAGCCCCGGCTGCGGAAGTCGCTCCGGTGATCGAGGCCAAGCCGGCGGCAGTCGAGGTTGTACCGGTGGCTGAAGCCAAGCCGGCCGTTACCGAAACCGCTCCGGTGGTAGAAGCCAAGCCGGAGATCGTTGAGGCTGCTCCGGTGGTTGAAGCCAAGCCGGTCGCCGAGCCCGTCGTGGTCGCCGAACAGCCGGTCGCGCCGGTGGCGGTGGAAGCCGCGCCGGTCGAAGCCGCCGCCCCGGTCGCCGAAGCGGTGGTGACGCCGTCGATCGACCCGGTCGCCGACGGCCACACCGACGCTGCCGCCCAGGCGGCCGAAGCCAAGGCCGACGAAGAAGATGAAGAGGCCGCCAAGCGCACGCCGCCGGCGAACTGATCAATCTTTGATCGCCTGAAACGAAACGGCGGGGATCGATGATCCCCGCCGTTTCTGTTTGTGCCGTGCCGTGGTGGTTGCCGACGTTGGTCGGCGGCGTTGATTCAACGCACGCGGATACGTCCGTGCCAATCAAGGTTGGCACCTACCGAAGCAGGTTTGCTCAGGGTTTCGGCGCGAACTGCAGGCGGGTCCACACGCCGTAATGGTCCGAGGCCCAGCGACCGCTGTCGTCGGGCTGGTCGAACAGGATCTTCGCCTCGCGCGCAACCATCTCGTCCTGCTGGAAGAAGATGTGGTCGATCCGGGAGGGCGCCTGGTAGTAGTGGCGATTGAGCGTACTGACCCCGGCAAGGTCGGTGTTCACGTGCACGCTGCCGTAGCTGTCGCCGTAGTGGCTGCGCAGCTCGCTCAGGTCGCCGGCATCCACCAGTGCATTGAAGTCGCCGGCGATCACCACCGGAGCACCAGCCGACGTCGCAGCGATGAAGCGCAGCAGGTCCTCGACCTGGCTGCGGCGGATGCGTTGCCCGCTCTCGTCACTGCGCTCGTTGAGATGCGTGGCGTAGACGTTCACTGGCGTGCCGTCGACGTCGATGCGCAGGTGAGCAACCGTGCGGTAGTCGTCCAACGGCTGCAGCAGATGATCGCCGTGGGCAAGGATCGGTCGCCGGGTCAGCAGTGCATTGCCATAGCGCTTGGGCGCGCCCACCGGATCGGTGGACACGAACACGTACTTGTAGCCGAGCTGGCTTGCCAGCCACTGCGCCTGGTTGCGCACGTTGCGGCGCTGGATCACCTCCTGCAGGGCAACCGCATCCGGCTGCAGGCGCTTGAGCTCGGCCAGGATCGTGCGGCGCCGGCTCGGCCAGTCTTCGCGGTCATGATGCAGGTTGAAGGTGACCATGCTCATGCCTGGCGCGGAGGCAACGTCAGCCGCTGTCGCGGTGGCCGGCTCGGCCGCCATCAGCGCACCCGGCAATGCCAATGCAATTGCCAGCCCCAGGGCACGCACGGTCGTGCGCACCCCTGCCCCTTGCTGCTTCATCGTTACTGCCCCTTGCGCTCGGCGCGGCGCACCGCGCCCGGTACATCGATCTCGACCCGCGCCGGCAGCTGGTGCACGTGCAGTTCCTTGTTGACCCATTCGGCCGCTTCACCGTTGATGGTCGCCTCGCCCGGATCGCCGGCGTACGGCCACGGCAACACCACGCCACCGACCGGTGGCAGCAGGCCCGGCTGTATCTCCAGCACCAGCTGCTTGTCGCTGCGCTGCAGGCGGTAATTGAGCTGGCCCTGCGGCGTGCGCAGGCCCTGAACGGCGATGCCCTCGCCCTGCAGCCACGCGCTCGGCACGCCAGCGGCCAGCACCAGCGCATCGTCCATGTCGCGGTTGTAAGCGAACATGTCCAGCGCCGAACGCACGAAATCCGAGGCCACCCACGCGTGCGGCAGGTCGCCGACGAAGAACGGCTTGCGCGGGGTGCGCGAGACCACTTCGGCCCACTGGTTCCAGGCCTGCGGCGCACGGTCCTTGAAGAAGAATTCGGTGGCCTGCCAGGCGCGGTCACGCCAGCCCAGGCGCACGAAAGCGGCCACGTTGCGCCACTCGTACGGGGTGTAGTCCTTCCACTCCCGCTTGCCATCGCGACGGGCCACGAACTCCTTCCAGTAGCGCTCGAAGGTCGCCTCCAGCGCCTGCTGCGGCAGTCGGCCCTGCTCGCCGCCCGGCGCCAGCGCGATGGTGGTCGAGGTCGCATCGAAATCGCCCAGTTCGGCCGAGCCCGGCAGGTAGTCGATGGTGTGCTGCTGCATCGCCGACAGCAGCGATGCCTGCAGGTCATCACGGAACTGGTCACGCGATTCAGCGATCTGCATCGCCTCGACCTTGCCCAGCTGGGTCGCAAGCAGCGCCGCGTCCTTGTAGCCGCGCAGCGCCCAGAAGTTGTCCCAGTACGAATGCATCGGCTTGGCCGAATAGCCTTCGTGGCTGATCGAGGCCGGCATCATCCCGTAGAAGGCCGGGTTGCGCGCGCGGTTCTCTTCGGTGCGCTCGCTGGCGCGCAGCTGCTCCATGTAGGTGTAAGCGCCCTGCACGTGCGGCCACATCAGCTCGGTGAAGGTGCTGTCGCCGGTATAGCGCCCGTACTCGGCGATGCTGTAGATCAGCTCACCGTGGCTGTCGTTCTCCGGCACCGGGTCGCTGCCGCGCGCGTCGACGCAGCACGGCACCTTGCCGTTCTCGAACTGGTACGGCGCATACCAGTTGATGTAGTCACGCACCGCATCGCTGCGCCCCATGCGCAGCAGGCCCTCGGAAATCATCGCGCCATCGCGGATCCAGCTGCGGGCATAGGAACGCGTGCCCGGCTGCAGGCGCGGCCCGACGCGCGAGATCAGCATGTGCGCGACTGCCGTGCGCAGGGTGTCGACCAGCGGCTGGCCCGCAGCGGGCACCTGCAGCGAGACCACGCCCAGCTTCTGCCGCCACTGCTCGGTCACCTGCGCCTGCGCCTTGGCCACGTCCAGCGCCTTCGGCGCCCAGCCACCGGTCTGCGGCAGTACCACCGCCACCTCGCGGCTCTGGCCGGGCTCGAGCTTGATCGTGTAGATCAACGCGCCCGACGCCATGCCGGTGCTGTCCTTCACTGCGGTGGCTGCCGGGTACTTGCCGTCCGCCAGATGCATCGCATCGAGCTTGCCATCGAACGTGCTGGCAAAGCGCGCATCCGGAACCTGCAGCGGGTAGATGCGCGGCTCGCCGTTGACCCGCACCAGCTGCTCGCCGACATCCAGTGCATCGATGCGGCTGAAGCCACCGACGGTATTGAGGAACTGCGTGGGCGGATTGACCTGCCACGGCCGGATCGCCAGTGCCAGGGTGTACTCGTGTGCGACCTTGTCCGGATTGCTCAGCCGGTAGCGGCCGATCAGCTGCGCACGCTCCGGTGTGCCCTGCACGAAACCGGTCACCGCCAGGCCGGCCTTTTCATGCACCCAGTCGACATTGGCGATCGGCAGGTAGTGATCCTGCAGCGACTGGGTGATCGCGACCTTTGACCAGTCCAGCAGCTTGCCATCGAGGCGGATGAACGGCTCGATGCTGAAGCTGCCCTTGGCCGGCTCCAGCGCGCCATCTTCGCTGATCAGCGCCTGTTCCTGGCCGCCATCAAGGCCGAGCAGGGTCCAGTACGGCTGTTCGCCCACATAGGCACGCGGCAGCGAGCCACGCGGCAGATCGGCGGCCACCGAGGACAGGAAGGCATTGGGCGTGGCGGCGAACGCCAGCGGCTTCAGTGCGATGTCACGGATGCCGTAACGCCAGTTCGGGCCATCCTGCAGATCGAAGCGCACGTAGCGTGCATCGGTATCCGGCAGCGCCAGCCAGTCACGGCCACCGGCGCCGCTGGTCACCTCGCGCACAGTGCGCCAGTCGCGGCCATCTTCCGAGGTACGCACGGTGTAGCGGCGCGCTTCCAGATTCGGCAGCCAGTCGATCACCGCACCGCCGATCTCGCGGCTCTTGTGCAGGTCCAGGCTGATGGTCTGCTGCTTGACGCCACCGCTGATCCAGAACGTATCGCTCTTGCCATCGATCATGCGGTCCTGCAGCGCGGTGGCGGTATCGGCGATCACCGACGGCACCAGCGCCGAATCATCCTGCGGCGGCAGGCCCTGCAGGGTCAGCTTGTCGAAGCACACCGTGCCGCGGCCGCCGACCTTGCTGTAGATGGTGAATTCGACGGCGGCGCTGCTCGCCATGTCCTTCCCGGGCGACGGCCCCCACGCCTTGTCAATCTGCCGACGCCGGTACTCGACCGGCGTCCATGCCCTGGGGAAGCTGTAGCCGGGACGGTTGACCCACCAGACGTTGTCGCCGCTGGCGTCGATCAGCTTGAACTGCAGGTCGTTGCCCGGCGAATCACCGCGCAGCTGGAAGCCGAAGCGGTAATTGACCGGGTACTCGATGTTCAGCGCACGACGGATGCCGACGTAGCCGGAGACATCGTGGAAATCGTAGTCCAGGCACAGCGCGCGGCCACCGCCGGCGCCGCTGACCGGACGCAGCGAACCGCTGACCTGGTCGGACAGCACCAACTTCCAGGCCGCGATGTCGTCGAAGTCGTCCAGCACCTTCGGTGCCGGCAGCGCCGGGGGTGCGGCGATCGCCAGGGAGGTCCACAACAGGCCCAGTCCAACGGCGATCGCTCGCTTCATCCCTTGACGCTCCCCAGCAACAGACCTTGGATGTAGTACCGCTGCAGCACCAGGAACAGCGCCAGCACCGGGACCACGGTGACCACCGCGCCAGCCATCATCATTTCCACGTCCATGATGTGCTCGCGCGAGAGGGTGGCCAGCGCCACCGGCAAAGTGTAGTGCTCCTGGTCGGTCAACACGATCAGCGGCCACATGAAATCGTTCCATGCGCCCATGAAGGTGAAGATCGCCAGGGTCACCAGCACCGGCTTGAGCATCGGCAGCACGATCTGGAAGAAGATACGCAGCTCCCCTGCCCCGTCGATGCGCGCCGCCTCCAGCAGTTCGTCCGGAATCGAACGCGCGTACTGGCGCACCAGGAAGATGCCGAACACGCTGGCCAGCGCCGGCACGATCACGCCACCGAAGCTGTTGACCAGCCCCAGCTGCTTCATCAGCAGGAACAGCGGCAGCATGGCCACCTGCGCCGGAATCACCAGCGCCGCCATCAGCACCTGGAACAGGCGCTCGCGGCCGACGAAGTTGAGCTTGGCGAAGGCATAGCCGGCCATGGTATTGAGCAGCAGCGAACCGACCGTGATGCCGAGCGACACCAGCAGGCTGTTGGCGAAGTTGCCGCCCATGCCGGTGCGCGCGAACAGCTCATGGTAGTTGTGCGTGGTGACGCTGGAAGGCAGCAGCGGCGGCGGGAAATGGCTGGCCTCGCCCTGCGGCATGAACGAGACCGACACCATCCACAGCAGCGGCGCCAGGCTGACCAGGGCCAGCACCAGCAACGCGCCATTGATCATCCACGGGTACCAGCGCGACTGGCCGATTTCACGACTCATACCAACTGCCTCTTGCGGCCGAAACGCAGCATTACGGTGGTCACCGCCAGGATGATCAGGAACAGCAGGAACGCCACAGCCGAGGCGCGTCCCAGGTTCCACCACTTGAAGCCTTCCTCGAACATGAAATACAGCACGCTGACGGTGCTCTGCAGTGGGTCGCCGCGGGTCATCACGTACGGTTCGGCGAACAGCTGGAAGTAGCCGGACACGGTGATCACCCCGACCACCAGCAGCACCGGGCCGAGCATCGGCAGGGTGATGTGCAGGAACTGCTTCCAGCGCGAGGCGCCATCGATGCGCGCGGCCTCGTACAGGTCATGCGGGATCGCCTGCAGGCCGGCCAGGAAGATCACCATGTTGTAGCCGAAGTTCTTCCATACCGCGAACAGCATGATGGTCGGCATCGCCCAGTTGGGATCACCCAGCCAGTCGATCGGGCTGATGCCCAGATGGCCCAGCCCGTAGTTCACCAGACCGTAGCTGGTATGGAACAGGTAGCGCCAGATCACCGCCACCGCCACCAGCGTGGTCACCACCGGCGCGAACAGTGCGGTGCGGAACAGTGCCTTGAAGCGTGCGGCCGGCGCATTGAGCAGCATCGCTGCGCCCAGCGACACGCCGATCGACAACGGTACGCCGATCAACACGAAGTAGGTGGTATTCCACAGCGACTTCCAGAACATCGGCGTCTGCAGCAGGTCGATGTAGTTGCCCAGCCCGACAAAGCGCAGGTTGCTGCTGTCGGCCAGTGCATACAGGTCGAAGTCGGTCACGCTCAGCGCCAGCGCCGAGGCCACCGGCAGGCCGAAGAACACGCCCAGCACGATCAGCGAGGGGCCGGCGAAGATCCAGCCGGCAAGCGAAGTACGTTTCATTGCGCGCTCCCGGCGGCGACGGCACTGCTGGATCGCGGCGACGATACGCGCTGCTGCAGGCGTTGTTGTTCATGCATCCAGCGGCGCTTGGCCAGCACCTTGTCCACGCGCTGGTCGAGTTCTTCGACGGCCTTGTCCTGCGGCAGACCACCACGCACCACCTTCTCGGTGACGATGCGCATTTCCTGCACGATGCGCTCCCATTCGAGCACCTTCGGCGTCGGCTTGACCCGCTCCAGCTGGTCACGGAACGCTGCGGCCAGTGGATCGTTGGCCAGCGACGGCGCGCTCCAGGTGCTGCGACGTGGCGGCAGGTCGCCGATGATCGAATGGAAACGTGCCTGGATCTGCGGGCGCGACAGGAACTCGATCAGCTTCCACGACGCTTCCTTCTGCTGCGACTTGCGGAAGATCACCAGGCTGGTGCCTCCGGCGATGCCGGCCCCTGGGCCGTCCGGCCCCGGCAGCGCGGCCGTGCCCCACTGCCCTTCCAGTTCCTTGGGCTGCAGCTTCTTGAACTCGCGGATGTTCCAGGGGCCGGAAATGTAGAACACGTTGAAGCCACGGAAGAACTCGTCCCAGACGTTGGAGATCTGCGTCTCGGACATCTTCGGCGCCCAGCCCTGCTCGAACATGTTGGCGTAGAAGGCCAGCGTGCGGCGGAAGCCCGGGCTGGCGAAGTTGCCGCGGGTGTCGTCGTCGCGCAGCAGCGGGTCGGGCTGCTGCAGCGCCAGCGACAGCTGCTGCTCGAATTCGTTGATCGGCATCAGCACCGCATAGCGGTTCGGGCCCTGCATGCGCTTGATCGCCGCCATCTGCTCGTCCCATTCCTGCCACGTGCGCGGTGGGTGGTCGTAGCCGGCCTTGGCCAGCAGGTCCTTGCGGTAGTAGATCAGGCGGGTGTCGACATACCACGGCACACCGACCAGCTCGCCGTGGATCACGTTGGTATCCCAGATGCCCTGGAAATAATCCTTCTCATCGACCACGGCCGAATGATCGACGAACGGCTGCAACGGGGTCAGCGCATCGAGCTCGGCAAACTCCGGCACCCAGGTGTTGCCGAGCTGGCAGACATCCGGCAGGCCATCGGCGGCGAACGCGGTCAGCAGCTTCTCGTGCGCGGCGGTCCACGGGATGTTCTGCACGTCCACCTTGATGCCGGGGTTTTCGGCTTCGAACTCATGGATCAGCTCGCTGACCACCTCGGCTTCGCGGCCCATCGCCCAGAAGCGCACGGTAGTGGTGCCCGGTTCGGTACGGGCGCAGCCGGCCACGGCCAATGCGGCCAGGGCGGGCAGCGTCCAGCGGCGCAGGCGGTCGATCCAGTTCGGCATCGGGTTACTTGCCCTGGCCTGTGGTGCGGTTGGCATTGTTCTTCTGTTCCTGCGCGGCAGCCGCGCGTGATTCGGCGATACCCACCGCGCGTGCCGCCGCGGCCTTTTCGTCTTTCTGCAGTTCCAGCGGCTGGAACGACCCCTCCGGCGCCAGCCAGCCACCACTGAATCCGGCCCGCTCCAACCCCTTGCGGATGTACGGGTTCTTCTTCATCACTTCCCAGACGAAGTCGTTGCGGTAGTTGGCGATCATGGTCAGGATCGGGCCCTGGTCGATGGCGATGTAGTCGCTGGCGACCCAGCCGCGATCAGGCACCACGCGGCCGGTCTTGATCGGGATGTCGTAGTTGAAGCTGGGGTTGAACGAATCCAGGAAGCCGTAGCTGGAATAGATGTAGTCGCCGTATCGCTTGTGCATCTCCAGCGTGGCCGGGATCACCTGTTCCGGCGCGAACACCACCGACGCGATCGCGGCAGTCGGCGCGATGGTGCCGTCATCGAAGTTCTCGCGCAGGCCGGCGCCGCGCGAAGAGTAATGGCGGAACTGGCGCTGCTCGCCACGATACTCCTGCGTGGTGTTCTGCGGGCCATCGCTGGCGGTCAGGCCCCACACGTTCTCGCCGTAATCCTTCCACTGCATCGGGTTGGCGATGGCGTATTCGCGCTGGGCCAGCGCGGCCGAGCGGCTGTTGAGGAAGTAGGTGCTGCCGCGCTCGCGCATGTACGCGTCCTGGATGTCGCGGAAGTCGATCCAGACGTGGCTGTACTGGTGGCCGAACAGCGGGCCGAAGGACAGGTATTCCTGGCCCTGGTAGACACCCCAGTCGTTGTCATAGGTACGCGTCCAGACCGTCCACGCGTCCGGGCTGACCGGGTGCGTCGGCGACCCCAGGGCGAGGATGTAGACCATCATCGCCTCGTTGTAGCCCATCCAGTCATGGTCGATGAAGCCACTCTCGGGGAACCAGCCCATCGAGATCAGCGGCGCACGCTGCTGCAGCCAGGGCCAGTCGACCTTCTTGTACAGGGTGTCGGCGATCTGGCGGATCTCCTTCTCGCGCGGATCGTCTCCGTCGTAGTACGACTGCGCGAACAGCACGCCCATCATCAGCAGCGCCGTATCCACCGAGGACAGTTCGACCCAGCTGTCGTAGCGACGACCTTCCTGCATGTCCAGGAAGTGGTAGTAGAAACCCTTGTAGCCGGCCTTGCCGGAACGCTGCGGGCCCATCGGCACGTCGCGGAAGAACTTCAGCGTGGTCAGGGTGCGGTCGATCGCCTGGTTGCGGCTGACCCAGCCGTTCTCGATGCCGATCGGATAGGCAGTCAGTGCGAACCCAACCGAGGCGATGCTGGCGAACGGCCGCGACGGATAGCGGTCCGGGGTCAGCCCGTTGATCTCGTTGGTGGTGTCCCAGAAGAACTGGAAGGTGCGGCGCTCGATGTCATCGAACAGCGGCGGCAGCTCAGGTTTCATGGGCCGCGGTGGTGCGTCGGCCTCGATCAGGATCACCGGTGGGCGCGGCTTGGCAGGCTCCTGCTGGGCCGGCTGGCAGGCGGCCACGGCCAGGCTCAACGCTGCGGCGGACAACAGATGGCGTGCCTGCATGGCGCGGTTCCTCCGGTGGTCTGATCGATGGGAAAGCATAACGTCCAATGATCTGAAATCGTTTACAAGGTGCGTTCTTAAAAAACCACGAACATCGTGGCCTGACACCGCGATCATTGCCCACGCCGCTGCCCCCTGGCCGGCAGCGGCGTGGGCAATGGACCGGCACGGAGCCGGCCATTGCCGTTTTCACGCGATCGATGCCGCCGGCGAACCGGCGGCATCTGGGTCGTGCATCTACATCCGGGCTTAGAAGCGGAAGCCCACTTCGGCCTTGACCTGGCGCGGCGTACCGACGATGTCGCCGGTCTCGTTGTAGCTCGCGGTCAACTTGCCATTCTTGTAGTAGTTGTAGTTCGAGAAATTGTCGAAGTTGAACACGTTGATGATGTCGATACGCGCATACAGCTCGGTATCGCCCGGCATCTTGAACGTCTTCGTCGCCTGCAGGTCGACCGAGCGATAACCGAAGATCTTGCCACCCAGCAGGAACTTGCCGTTGCCACCCGGAACCGCCGCCATCGGGGTCGGCAGGTCGAAGCCATTGGCCTGCGGCACGCCGTACCAGTCGTTGATCGCGGTCGGGGTGGCCAGGGTGATCTTGCCACCGAAGGTGATGCCCCAGAAGCCCGCATACGAACCGGTCACCACCAGGCGGTGACGCGGCGCGCCGTTGGAGCGGATGGTCGGGTAGTCACCGATCACGCCACGGTCGAACGCGTAGTGCTCGTTGATGTCACGGTTGTGGCGGGCGGTGGTCCAGGTATAGGCGATGGAGGTGCCCCAGCCGCTTTCCTGGGTGAACGGCTTCTGCGCCGACAACAGGATCTGGGTCGCACGGGTCTTGATGCCCTGCTGGCCGATGATCAGGCTGCCGAAGCCCGGCACGTTGCAGCTCCACGCCTGGCTCAGGCCGGCCTCGGTGCCACCGCACAGGCGCGGGTCATCGAAGAAGTTGCCGGTCGGGTAGCGGTTACCCAGGGTGAAGGCAAAGCCATCGTAGGTCAGCGTGCGCGCGATGGTGGCGTCGGTCAGCCAGTCACCGATCTGGTTGCTCATGCCCAGGCTGAACTGGTCAGCGTAGGGCACCTTGAGATTGTTGTTCAGCAGGTCGACTTCCAGGCCGGCGTTGCTGGTCGAACCGACCAGACTCTGCAGGTTGCCGATACCGTTGAGCAGGTTCGGATTCCAGTCATAGCAGGCGGCGTTGCCCTGGAAGCACTGGCCGGTGGCTGGGTTGCGGAAGTAGATGGTCGGCTGCGGCAGGGCCAGCTTGGTGGTTTCCAGCTGCAGGTAGTCGAACAGGTCACGGTCGTAGGAACGGCCGGCACCACCGTGGATCACGTGCTGCTCGTCGGCATTGATGTCATACGAGAAACCCAGGCGCGGCTGCCAGGCATTCTTGAATGCCTTGCGGTTGTGGCCGTTGCTGATGTAATCGTTGATGTTCAGGCCGCTCAGCGCCAGCGTGTCGGCGTAGCTCTGGCCAGCGGCGGCACGCGGATCCTGCGCGAACAGCGCATTGACCACTTCCGGCGGGGTCACGAAGTCCAGATAGGACGGGTTCTTCTCGTAGTCCCAACGCAGGCCGAGGTTCAGCTGCAGGTGGTCGTTGACCTGCCAATCGTCCTGGATGAACAGGCCGATCTGCTTGACCTTCGAACGCACTTCACCCGACACGCCGGACACGCCGGTGACCGGCTTCACGAACTGCGCCTTGTACGGGATGCTGTCAGGGAAGGCCGGGTTGTCGATGGTGTAATAGAACTGCGGATTGATCTGCGCCGCATCGGAGGCGTACAGGTCGATCTGCTTGTACTTGGCGCCCATCTTGATGGTGTGGTCGCCAGCCCACTCGATACCGTCCAGGGTCAGGTTGTCTTCGATCGACCAGCCCTTCTGGCCCTTTACCTGCGACGACATCGCCGAGGAACCACCGATCGAGACGATGGCGCGCTCCTCGCTCTTGCCGTCCGGCGCGGTGTAGTTGAAACCGTTGCCCATGCTCAGCGGCTTGGGATTGTTGAACGAATCCTCGTGGGTCACCATCAGCTCGTTGTAGTAACGCTCACCGCTGTGGTTCCAGCGCAGCGCGTAACGACGGTCGGTGTTCTTGGTTTCCTTGCCGTGCATCGGCGCGGTCTGGTCCGAGAACTGCTGCTGGGTTTCATCGCGGTCCTGGAAGGTCAGTTCCAGGCGATCGTTGTCGGTCGGCTCGAAGTCGACCTTGGCGAAGATCAGGTCCTGCTGGAACGGCTGGCTGGCCGGGCCCAGGCCGGCCTGGGCATCAGCCGGGACGCGGTTGGCCTTGTTGGTCACCGCACCATGCGGTGCGATGGTCACCGGCAGATCGAAGCGCTTGGCTTCATAGGTCACGAAGAAGTGGGCCTTGTCCTTGACGATCGGGCCGCCCAGGGCGAAGCCGTATTCCTTCTCGGCAGAATCCTCCTTGCCCTTGCCCGGCTGACGCTCGGCCGGGGTCATCGCGCGCATGCTGTCGTTGGTATAACGGTAGAAGGTTTCACCCTTGAACTCGTTGGTACCCGACTTGGTCGCGGCCGTGACCGCTGCACTGGACACCTGGCCGTACTCGGCCTTGTAGTTGCCGGTGATGACCTTGTACTCGCCGATGGCCAGCTGCGGGAACGGGTTACCGGCACTGCCGGACTGGCCGGCCACGCCGCCGCCCTTGACGTAGCTCTTCTGGCCCACACCGTCGATGTAGACGTTGGTGCCGTCGGAGTTGGTGGCACCGCCGCGCAGCGAGGTGTTGCCCTTGGCGTCGCGGGTGAAGATCATGCCCGGCACCGCGTCAGCGAACTCCAGGAAGTTGCGCGAGACCTGCGGGGTGGTCTGGATCTGCTGCAGGCTGACGGTCTTGCCGACTTCGGACGTGCGCACTTCCTGCAGCAGGGTCGGCGCGACGACGTTGACAGTGTCCAGGTTGGTCGCCGCGGTCGAACCCGGCGTGCTGCTGGCGGCACCGGCAAAGTTCAGGGTGGCGGTCGAAGCCACGGTGACGGTGACCTTCTGCGACTGGCCGTTGGCGACCACGTCGTAGGTGCCCGGGTCCAGGCCCATCAGCGAGTAGCTGCCATCGGCACGGACGGTGCCGCGACGGACGGTACCAGTGGCCACGTTGGTGGCGGTGACTTCAGAGCCAGCCTGGGCGCCGGCAACCTGGCCGCGCAGGCTGGCGTTGGCCGACTGCGCCATGACGTTCGGAGCAGCGGCCAGCATCAGGCAGCTGACCAGTGCGGTGCTCAGCAGCCGGCGCGCCGGCGTGCGGAAGGTGGTATGCATCATCAACTCAATCTCCGGGTGGCGGTGACCGCTCGCGCGGTCCCTGCGATCAATCAAAAAAGAAGGAACGCCTCTGGCTTCAACGGCCCGATGGCGGAGTGGTGGAATCGCGAACTATCAAGCGGGGAACCAGGGTCTGCTTGTCCCCTGTCCCATCCGTGGAGGTGCCGTCCATCAACTGCATCAGGCGCGTCATGGCCCGATCGCCGAGCTCGGCGATGCTGACCTGCATGGTGGTCAGCGACGGGTGGACGAAACGCGCCAGTGGAATGTCATCGAAACCCGCCAGGGCGACATCGGACGGCACATGGACCCCTGCCTGCGTGAAGGCATACAGGCACCCCAGGGCCATCATGTCGTTGGCGGCAAACACGGCATCGGGCAGCGCTCCGGCTGCCAGCAACTCCTGACCGGCGCGATGGCCGGAAGCTTCGTCGAAATCACCGGGCAGCTCGATGCCTTCGGCGTCACTGCCGAAAGCCGCCAGCGCGTCACGGAAGCCGCGCAGGCGCTCGCGCGCGTCGAAGTTGAGGTCCGGGCCAGAAATGAAAGCGATGCGGCGGTGACCGGCATCGAGCAGATGGCGGGTCATCGCCATCGCACCGGCATGGTCATCGATGCTCAGCACCGGGTGGTCCTGCCCGGGCAGATAGGTGTTGATCAGCACCGTCGGCAACGACTGCGGCAGGTTGTCGGTCAGGAAGCCGGGGCTCTCGGCATAGGGCGAAAGCACCAGCAGGCCGTCGACGCGGCCGCGCATGGCACGCAGGGCCGCGCCCTGCTGTTCCTGGTCACCGTGGTAGCTGGACACCAGCAGGTGCTGGCGGCGGTTGCGGGCGACGTTGTCGATGCCGCGCATCAGCTCGGAGAAGAATTCGCCGTACAGGTCAGGCAGCACCACGCCCACCGTATTGGTGCGGCGGCTGCTCAGGCTGCGGGCGGCGGCGTGCGGGGTGTAACGCAGCCGTGCGGCCACCTCCAGCACAAGCTGGCGGACCGGTTCGGCGACATTTTCATGCCCGTTGAGCGCGCGGGAAACCGTGGCCACGGAGACCCGGGCTTCGCGTGCGACGTCTTTGATTGTGATAGCTGCCTTGTTCACGAAGCCGCCCTCCACGGCTTGGACCTACCAGCATTGGCGCGGAATGTAAGCGTTTCCATCTGGGCTTGTAAACAGTCCGTTAGGCGAATGTCCTGAAATGGACATGGAAATCTGTCTGTGGCAGGCCCGCAGAGGGACCCGCCAGGACAGCGTGGGACAAGGGCTCAGCCCTGTTCTGACGGGGTCAATGCGCGAATGGACAGCGCGTGGATGTCGGTCTCCATCATCACCCCCAGCGCGGCATAGACAGCGCGATGCCGGGCCAGCGGACCCAGTCCCGCGAAGCGTTCGCTGACGATATGCAGGTTGAAGTGACCGCGGCCATCCCTCGCACCCGCGTGGCCGGCATGCCGATGGCTGTCGTCTTCGATTTCCAGCACGCTGGGGGCCAGCGCCTGTTGCAGTGCGTCACGCATCCGCTCGATCCGCTCCGCGTTCACGGCAGGACCTTGCGGAACGGACGCACCTGTACATGGGTGTAGACGCCCGCGGCGACGTAAGGGTCGGCATCGGCCCAGGCCTGGGCCTGCACGACCGACTCGAACTGCGCGATCACCACCGAACCACTGAAACCGGCCGGGCCCGGGTCCTCGCTGTCCACTGCCGGGCACGGCCCGGCCAGCAGCAGGCGGCCTTCGTCGCGCAGCGCGTGCAGGCGCGCCAGGTGTTCCGGCCGCGCCTGCAGCCGCTGCGCCAGCACATCCTGGCCGTCATAGCCTTCAATCACATACCACACGGCATTTCCTCGCTTGCGTTGTCGGGTGCGCAGATTCTAGCCAATGCGGCCCCCGCCCCGGCCCGGCTGGACACTGGCGCGACAAAGGCTTACCCTAGGCTCCATTGCACGTGGCTGGATGCAGCAGCCCGTCGGTTTTTGCGGCCAACGCAGCCCCCGACGACCGTCCCGCTGCTTCAAACCGGCCCACCTGGCCGGGCCACGTAGACGACCTCCCCGTAGTTCCGTCGCTGCCGTTTCCTGCGGCGCGTCCTGCTGTTTGATATGTGTGGAATCGCGCCGATCCCGGCGTGTCTGGTGCCCTGGGGCTCCGTGGCCCTGGCCCGGCGAACCCGGTGCCGCGACTGGTCCGTTGCAATCCTGATGTCCATTAGATGACTTCCGAACTCGCGCTCGACGCGAACCCGCCAACCCGGCCGCCCGCCCCCCAGCAGCAGGAAATGCCGCTGGCCGTGGTGCATGGGCAACCGGTCCTGCAGATTCCGCAGGACCTGTACATTCCCCCGGATGCGCTGGAAGTCATCCTGGATGCCTTCGAAGGCCCGCTGGACCTGCTGCTGTACCTGATCCGCCGCCAGAACCTGGACGTACTGGACATTCCCGTGGCCGAGATCACCCGGCAGTACGTGGAATACATCACCGTGATGCGCGAGCTGCGCTTCGAGCTGGCCGCCGAGTACCTGGTGATGGCCGCGATCCTGGCCGAAGTGAAGTCACGCATGC
Organism: Stenotrophomonas maltophilia group sp. Smal32; assembly: GCF_030237085.1. Classification (NCBI taxonomy): domain Bacteria; kingdom Pseudomonadati; phylum Pseudomonadota; class Gammaproteobacteria; order Lysobacterales; family Lysobacteraceae; genus Stenotrophomonas; species Stenotrophomonas maltophilia group sp. Smal32. The sequence goes on along the minus strand of NZ_JASJSI010000051.1, from coordinate 13,120 downwards.
TGCTGCCGCGCCCGGTCAGCGAAGACGGCGATGAGGCCGATCCGCGCGCCGAGCTGGTGCGCCGGCTGCAGGAGTACGAACGCTTCAAGCAGGCTGCCGAGGACATCGACGCCCTGCCCCGCCAGGACCGCGACACCAGCGTGGCCCATGCCTTCATGCCCGACCGCGCTGCGGTGAAGCTGCCGCCACCGGTCGACCTGAAGGAAATGCTGCTGGCCCTGCACGACGTGCTCAAGCGCGCCGAGCTGTTCAGCGGCCACGCCATCAAGCGCGAGGCGCTGAGTGTGCGCCAGCGCATGGGCGACGTACTGGGTCGTCTGGAAGACGGCAAGTTCTATCGTTTTGAAGGGCTGTTCACTGCTGAAGAAGGCAAGCTGGGCGTGCTGGTCACGTTCCTGGCGGTGCTGGAACTGGCCAAGGAACAGCTACTGGACATCGTCCAGGAAGAACCGCTGGCGCCGATCTACGTGAAGTCCCTGGCCGCCGGCAACACCAATGCCCCGCTGCAGTTCAGCAGCGAGTTCGACGACAACGACGCCGCCAACGAGAACGAGTGAGCGCTGACTGCCGATGGACCAAACGCTGATCAACCGCATAGTCGAGGGCGCCCTGCTGGCCTCCAGCCAGCCGCTCACCCTGGCCCAGCTGAAAGACCTGTTCCCGGAAGAGGAGCCGGCACCGCCGGGCAGCATCGAACGTGCGCTTGAGCGCCTGCGCGAAGCCTGCGAAGGCCGTGGCGTGGAACTGGTCGAGGTCGCCTCCGGCTTCCGCTACCAGGTGACCGGCGAAGTGCATGGCTGGATCAGCCGGCTGTGGACCGAACGCAAGACCCGCTACACCCGTGCCACCCTGGAAACCCTGGCGCTGATTGCCTACCGGCAGCCGATCACCCGTGGCGAGATCGAGCAGGTGCGCGGCGTGGCGGTCAGCAGCAACATCATCCAGGCGCTGGAAGAACGCGAGTGGATCCGCGTGGTCGGTCACCGCGATGTGCCCGGCAAGCCGGCGCTGTTCGGCACCACCAAGGGCTTCCTGGACTACTTCGGCCTGAAGCGCCTGGACGAGCTGCCGCCGCTGTCGGAACTGAAGGACCTGGGCGAGCTGGAACCGCAGCTGGCCCTGGACCGTGATGCACCGGCCGCCGCCAGTGCCGACGGTCCAGACATTTCGGCTCGCGCCGATGGCGCTGCCGCGAACGATGACACCGGCCTGGCCGGCAGCGACACCCCCGATTCCGCCGATGCAGCGTCTGCGTCGGCTTCCGATGAGCAAGCACCTTCGCCCCTCGATGATGGGCACCCCGATTCCGCGCCGGGCGAGCGCGCGGTGACCCTGAACGAACGCGAAGACAACGCCGTCGCGATGACGACCGTGGCTGTTGACCAAGCCGATTCCGAACCAGAGGCCGACCTCGAAACCGTCGGCCGGAGCAAAACTGATGAGTGACACCCCCCGTAACAAGCTCTCGCTCAAGCGTGAAGCCACATCCGAACAGTTCAAGCTGGAAGAGCGCCTGCACAAGGTGCTGGCCCAGGCTGGCCTGGGTTCGCGCCGCGCGCTGGAACAGCGCATCGCCGAAGGCCTGGTCAAGGTCAACGGTGAAGTCGCGCAGACCGGCATGTCGGTCAAGAGCGGCGACAAGATCGAGCTGGATGGCCGCGGCTTCGTCGCCACCGCCCTGGCCGAACCGTCGCGCGTGCTGGTCTACAACAAGCCGGAAGGCGAAGTGACCACCCGCGAAGACCCCGAAGGCCGCCCGACCGTGTTCGAGTCGCTGCCGCCGCTGAAGGGCGCGCGCTGGATCGCGATCGGCCGCCTGGACATCAACACCACCGGCCTGCTGCTGGCCACCACCGACGGTGAACTGGCCAACGCCATGATGCACCCGTCGTTCGAGGTCGAGCGCGAGTACGTGGTGCGCGTGCGTGCCCCGGAAGGCGAGGAGAAGGTCTCCGACGCCATCGTCGACCGCCTCGCCCGCGGCGTGGCGCTGGAAGACGGCCCGGCCAAGTTCGACGAGATCGAACGCATCGGCGGTACCGATTCACACGACTGGTTCCGCGTCGTGGTGAAGGAAGGCCGCAACCGCGAAGTGCGCCGCCTGTGGGAATCGCAGGGCTGCCAGGTCAGCCGCCTGAAGCGCACCCGCTACGGCAAGGTGAGCCTGCCGCGCGAACTGGCCCGTGGCCATTCGGTGGAACTGGGCACCACCCAGGTGGAAGCCCTGCGTGCGCAGCTGAAGCTGGAAGAAGGCGCGCCGTCGGCGCTGACCCTGCAGCCGGTGATCGGCCAGCGCCGCGCCGCCAAGACCACCGTGCGCGTGCGCGAAGGTGGCCGTGGCAATGCCTACGTCAATGGCCACAACACGGCCGATGAAGGCCGCGAGCTGCGTCGTTTCGACAACGTCCGCGAAGACCGCGGCCGTGGTCGCGGCGGCAAGGGCGGCGGCTTCAAGGGCGGCCTGACCGTCAGCGGTGAAGCGGCGGCCAAGCAGTCGCAGAAACCGTTCAAGCAGCGCGCACCAAAGAACGACCGCTCGCTGCCGGAAGGCAACCCGGCCGCGTTCCGCACCTGGTACGTGCCGGACGGCGTGAGCACCGGCCCGAGCGGCCATCGCAACGCCGGTCCGGGCGCACGTGGCCCGGGTGCCCGTGGTCCGGGCGCGGGCGGCCAGGGCCGTCCGTACGGCAAGCCGAAGGGTCCGGGCGCTGGCGCCGGTGGCGGCCAGGGCCGTGGCGGTTTTGGCGGTGAAGGCCGTGGCGGCGCAGGCGGCCAGGGCCGTCCGGCCGGTAGCGGCAACCGCTCGCAGGGCCAGGGCAACAAGCACCCGTACGGCCATCCGGGCAACGCCCCGAGCTTCCCGTCCGACCACGCCACCCCGGGCTTCAACCCGTATGGCAGCCCCAAGCCGGCACACGGCGCCCGTCCGGGCGGTCGCGGTCCGGGCGGTGGCAACAACCGTGGCCCGGGCGGCAATCGCGGCCCCGGCGGTCCGGGTGGCAACCGTGGCCCGGGTGGCCCCGGCGGCAACCGCGGTCCGGGCGGCCCGCGCCGCAGCGGCCCGCGCGGCGGCTGATCGCTGGCACGCATGAAATGAAAAACCCCGGCGCAGGCCGGGGTTTTTCTTTAAAGAGCGTGGCGCTGGAAGGCGGCAGGTGTGGTGCCGGTCATGCTGCGGAAGAAGGCGATGAACGGACTCTCGGCGGAGAAGCCAGTGTCCTGCGCCACATGCGCGACGCGATTGCCGAGCAGCAGCAACTCCATGGCCCGCATCAGTCGCCATTGCTGGCGCCAGGCCTGATAGCCCATGCCGGTATCGCGTTGCATCAACCGGCCGACCGTGCGCACGCTCAGGCCCGCACGCGCGGCGAGCTCGCCCAGTTCGGGCGGCAACTGCTCGGCCAGCGGCAGGCAACGTGCGATCCGTGGATCACGCGGCAGAGGCAGGTCCATCGGCGCCACCGGTGCAGCAGCGATCTCCAGCACGCACAGCGCCAGTTGATGGTGCGCGTGCGGTGCCCGCCAGTCATGGTCGAACGGTGCCTGCGCGATCGGTTCCAGCAAGGCCTGCAGCAGCGGCCCCACGCCGATGATCGCCGGCTGCCGGGGCAGCTGGGCCGACAGGGTGGCGTTGAAGTACAACGAACGGTAGTCGACCGCCTGGCGCATCTGCGCGCGATGGCGCAGCCCGCCCGGAATCCACGCCGCGCGGGCGGGTGGTAGCAGGCTGATGCGATCACCGTAGGTGAGGCGCGTACAGCCCTGCCGGGTGTACAGCAATTGCGCACGTGCATGCTGGTGCCAACCCGAGTCGTGATCTGCCAATGAGGCCGCGATCCCCAGCACTGGAGCGCTCCAGGCATCGGCGTCGAAATACGCGTCCGGTTGCAACCAGGCCATGTCCGATTTCATACATTCAATGACAGGATAGAGAGAGTGCGCCATTGCACGCGCCACCACAATGCGCGGCCCTGTTTGCGGAGCGCCCGCATGTCGCGTCGCCTGTTGTTGCTTACCATCGCGCTGCTGATGTTCCCCCAGCTTGCGCAGACCCTGTACAGCCCTGCCCTGGCCGACCTCGCCGGGCGCTTCGCACTGCCCCCTGCCGCCGCCAGCCAGGCCATGAGCCTGTACCTGTTCGGTTTCGCCGCCGGTGTCCTGCTATGGGGGCGGCTGGCCGACCATATCGGCCGTCGCCCTGCCCTGCTCTGCGGTCTGGCTGTGTTCGCACTGGCGGCCTGCGGCGGCCTGCTGGCCAGCACGTTCGGCCACGTCCTGCTGGCCCAGGCACTGGCCGCGCTGGGTGCGGCGGCGGCCTCGGTGGTAACCCAGACCGTACTGCGCGACCGCCTGAAGGGTCCCGCGTTGGAGCAGGCGTTCTCATGGATCGGCATGGCGTTGGCCTTGAGCCCGGCGATCGGGCTGGCACTGGGCGTGCTGCTGGTGGACCGCCATGGCTATGCCGGCGTGCAGGCCGGCCTGCTGCTGAACGTCATAAAGCTGATTCTCGGATGGCCATCCCGCCAGCACGAGATCCCCCCAGCCCAACTCCTGCAAAAACACCTCCAGCCACTGTTGGGGCAGCTGCTGCGTGATCGCTGGATCTGGTCACAGGCGCTGCTGGTGATGGCGTTCAACGTGGCCATGTACAGCTGGTACGCGTTGGGCCCGTTCGTGTTCGAACGCCTGCACTGGCCGCTGGCCTGGTTCGGTGCCAGCGGCGCGGTGCTGGCACTGGGCTCGGCGCTGGGTGCATGGGGCAATGCTCGCCTGCTGCGCGCAGGCATTGCCTCGGCCACGCGCATCCGGCTCGCCGCGGGACTGGTGCTGGCCGGCGGGCTGTTGGCTGCATTGCTGCGCAATCAACCGGCACTGGTCGCGGCGATGGTACCGGTGGTGGCCGGTTTCGGCCTGGCCATTCCCAATGTGCTGGGCCAGGCCCTGCGCGGATACCCGCACTGCCTGGGCAGCGCAGGCGCCCTGTTCGGCCTGCTCTACTACCTGCTGATCGGCGCAGCGATGGCCGTGGTCGGTGCACTGCAACTGCTGGCACCGACCCTCATCCTGTGCGGCCTGCTGGCCCTGTGGCTGCAGCGGCCGGCACGGCTCAGCGCCGGCTGATGGTGAAGGCGGCGCCGTCCACGCCCAGATCCCAGCCCTTGCCGGTGCCGGACAGGGCCAGCGAAATATCGCCCTTGGTCATAACCTGCGCATTGCTGGACTTCACCGCACCAGCATGCGCGCCGACCGACGCGTAAGTGCCCAGCAGCTCGTTGACGCTCACGGCGCCGGTGAAGCTGCCGCGGCCATTGGTGATCTTCGACTTGCCGACCGTCAGGCCGCCGCCCTTCATCTCGATGCGCACCGGCATGCTGGCGCCATTGCTGCAGGTGACCGTGCCATTGCCGGATGCGGTCTTGTAGATCAGCGACCAACCGGACAGGTTGTAACGCAGCTCGCAATCGAGGTTGCCGGCAGCCTGTGCGGCCGGCGCCAACGATGCGGCGGACAGGGCCAGCAGCAGTGCGAAGGACTTGTTCATGGCAGGACTTCCAGTTCGGTCGGACTGGTGGCGAATCTAGCAGCGCGCGCGTGCAGGTTGGATGCAGGCGCGCGCGCTGGTGCGGCAGCGTTCAGGCCGTCGTTCAGGCCTGCTCGTCGAAGTGGAAAGCATCGGCGTCAAGCATGGCCGGGAAGCGCGCGCGATGTGCGGCCAGCGCCTCGGCCGAAATGGTGGTGGTGACCACCTGTTCCCGCTCACGGATTTCCACCTGCGGCTGGCCAAGGAAATCCAGCACCGCGCTGTCGCCGGCGTAATGCAGCTGGTTGCCGTCGACACCGACGCGGTTCACCGCCGCCACGAAGCACAGGTTCTCGATCGCCCGTGCACGCAACAGGGTCTTCCACGCGTAGGCGCGTGCCGACGGCCAGTTGGCGACGAAGATCTGCAGGTCGAAGTCCAATTGCCCGGGACGCTCGACGTTGTAGCGGTTGCGGCAGAACACCGGGAAACGCAGGTCGTAGCAGACCTGTGGATTGATCCGCCAGCCTTTCCATTCCACGCTCAGGCGCTCACGGCCAGCAGCATAACGTTCGTGCTCGCCACCGTAGCGGAACAGGTGGCGCTTGTCGTAGTACCGCAGCCCGCCATCAGGCGTGGCAAACAGCAGGCGGTTGTAGACGCCTTCACCATCGCGCAACTGCACGCTGCCGATCACCGCCGCATTCAATGCCCGTGCCTGCTCGCGCACCCAGGCCACGGTCGGGCCGTCCATGCCTTCGGCCTGGGCGATGGCGTCGTTGGAGAAGCCACTGGTGAATGTCTCCGGCAGGATCACCAGATCGGTGGTGCCGGCCAGCGGTGCCAGCAGCGCGCCGTAGTAGGCGCGGTTGCCCGCCGGGTCATGCCAGCGGGTGTCGCCCTGGACGAGGGAAATGCGCAGGTCCTGCATGGTCACTGATCCGCTCACAGCAGGCGCAGGCGTTCGATCGCCGCGTCCATGGTCGCTTCGTTCTTGGCGAAGCACAGGCGCACCAGGCGCTGGCCGGCCGGCGGATTCTCGTAGAACGGCGACAGTGGGATGGCAGTGACGCCCTTCTCGATGGTCAGCCACTTCACGAATTCGTGGTCCGGCAGGTCACTGATGGCCGAGTAGTCGACCAGCTGGAAATAGCCGCCCGGCACCGGCAGCGCCTTCAGGCGGGTGCTGGCCAGCTGCTCGCGGAAACGGTCGCGCTTGGCCTGGTAGAACGCGCCCAGCTCCAGATGGTGTTCCGGCTCGTCGCGGATCATCGCGGCGAAACCGTACTGCGCCGGGCCGAAGCTGGTGAAGGTGTTGTACTGGTGCACCTTGCGGAACTCGGCGGTCAGCGCCGGCGGCGCGATTGCATAGCCGATCTTCCAGCCGGTGCAGTGGTAGGTCTTGCCGAAGCTGGAAATGACGAACGCGCGTTCGCGCAGTTCCGGGTAGCGCAGCGCCGATTCATGGCGACGGCCGTCATAGATGATGTGCTCATACACTTCATCGGAAATCAGGTAGATCTGCGTGTCGCGCAGCAGTTCGGCCAGCGCCTGCATGTCCTGCGCCGACAGCATCGCACCGGACGGGTTGTGCGGGGTGTTGACGATCAGCATGCGGGTGCGCGGGGTGATCGCCGCACGCACGCGGTCCCAGTCAACGGCGAAGGTCTGCGGATCCAGCGACACATGCACGGCCCTGGCACCGGCCAGGTCGATCGCCGGTTCATAGCAGTCATAGGCCGGGTCGAGCACGATCACTTCTTCGCCGGCACGCACCACGGCGTGGATGGCGTTGAAGATGGCCTCGGTACCGCCACTGGTGACGGTGATCTCGCTGTCCGCATCGACCTGCGCGCCGTAGCAGTCCAGTGCCTTCTGCGCGATGGCCTGGCGCAGCGGCGCCACGCCGGTCATCGGCGGGTACTGGTTGAACCCGGTGGCCATCGCCTTGGCGGTCTCATCGATCAGGCGCTGCGGCGCGGAAAAGTCCGGGAAACCCTGGCCCAGGTTGACCGCGCCGTGTTCGGCAGCGAGCTGGGACATCACGGTGAAGATCGTGGTACCGACCTTGGGCAGCTTGGTGTTGGGTTGCATCGGCCTGGAGTCTGGGGGAACGAGGCCCAGAAGTGTACGAAATCCACGCTGCGACTGTGGGTTCAGCCGGTAGCGGCCGGGCTTGGCCCGCGGGGCTTTTGTTAATTCTTGCGGCCCCCGGGCCTGGCCCGGCGGTTCCGGGTCAGCAATGTCCCGTCCAATTTACGGGCCCGAGCCGGCTGTACAAACCACGCACTTTAAAAACCCGCCTAATGTGGCCGGCAGGCGGCGTTGGGTTTGCCGCTATGTAGACGCCGGCTTGGGCGGGGGGGTATTCGTAATTGCCCGCGGCGGAGGCCTCGGGGTGTCGCGGGGGTCACTTGGG
>NZ_JASJSI010000051.1:0-5170 GCF_030237085.1 Stenotrophomonas maltophilia group sp. Smal32 | reverse complement strand
GGTTTTTTGTTAGTTTTGGAGTGGCGGTGGGTTGGGGCCAACGCACCAAATTATCGAAACAACGGCGGGGTGGGATGGTTGGACCCCCCCGGACCGGGCGGAGCGGCCGGGGCGGTTCTTACCACGCGCGGGCCCGCGCCGGGCCCCCCCGCCCCGCTACCGGGACAGCATTCACCGCTACAATTGCCGCCGCACTCCGGCATGAAGACCCCTGCCCCTTGAACACCCCTGCATTGCTGGCCGCCAGCGGCCTGAGCTTCTCCCGCAATGACGAGCCGGTGTTCGGCCCGCTGGACTTCCATGTGGACGCCGGCGAAGCCCTGCTGGTGCAGGGCGGCAATGGTGCCGGCAAGACCACCCTGCTGCGCGTGCTGGCCGGCCTGGCCCGGCCCGGCGCTGGTCAGGTGCGGATCGACGGCAAGCCGGCCAGCAATGCCGAGCGTGCACGCTACGTGGCCTACCTCAGCCACCTGCCGGCCTTGAAGCCGGACCTGGATACGCTGGAGAACCTGCATTTCCTGTGTGGCCTGCACGGCCGTCGTGCGCGGCAGATGCCGGGCAACGCGCTGGCCATCGTCGGCCTTGCCGGCTACGAAGACACCCTCGTGCGTCACCTGTCCGCCGGGCAGAAGCGGCGCCTGGCGCTGGCGCGCATCTGGCTGTCGCCGGCGCCGCTGTGGCTGCTCGACGAACCCTATGCCAACCTCGACCTGGAGGGCATCACCCTGGTCAACCGGATGATCTCGGCGCACCTGCGCGCCGGTGGCGCGGCACTGGTCACCACCCACGGCGCCTATGCCGCACCGCCGGTGCGTACCCGCCAGCTCGACCTCGGCGGTGCCGCATGATCGCGCCGGGCACCGAACCGGGCCTGTGGCAGACTGCGGGTGCGCTGCTCAAGCGCGACCTGCGCCTGCTCTGGCGCCGTCGCGGCGATGCGCTGCAGCCGCTGCTGTTCGCGGTGCTGGTGGTGGTGCTGTTCGCGCTGGCCCAGGGCCGCGAACCGAAACTGCTGAGCGCCACCGCTGGCGCGGTGCTGTGGCTGGCGGTGCTGCTGGCCGGGCAGCTGTCGCTGGATTCGCTGTTCCGTTCCGATGCCGAGGATGGTTCGCTGGAGCAATGGCTGCTGGCGCCGGTGCCGCTGGCCTGGCTGGTGCTGGTGCGCGTGCTGCTGCACTGGGCGACCACCGCCCTGCCGCTGATCATCGTCAGCCCGTTGCTGGCGGAAATGCTGCATCTGCCGCATGACCAGCTGCCGATGTTGCTGGCATCGTTGCTGCTGGGAACACCGTTGCTGAGCCTGATCGGTGGCGTGGTCGCAGCACTGACCGTAGGCATCCGGCGCTCTGGTATTCTCGTGGCGTTGCTGTCGTTGCCGCTGTACGTGCCGGTGCTGGTGTTCGGCGCAGGCAGCCTGGCGGCAGCCGGACGCGGACAGGATCCGGTCGGTGCGCTGCTGATGCTGGGCGCCGGCCTGCTGGTCGCACTGGTGCTGGCACCATTGGCCACTGCTGCTGCAATACGCATTTCTCTGAGTTGACCGAGCTGAGAGCCAATCCACCCCTGCTGGATAGCCGCCACGCATGAATCCGATTGTCCGCTGGTTCCACCAACTCGGTTCACCGCCCACGTTCGACCGTTTCGCTGCCCGCTGGTCGCGGGTGTTCTACCTCGCCGCGGTGCCGGTGCTGCTGGCCGGCATGTGGCAGGCGCTGCTGGTGGTGCCGCCGGAAGCCAAGCAGCTGGACAGCTTCCGCATCCTCTACATCCACGTGCCCAGTGCCTGGATGAGCCTGTTCGTGTTCGCGCTGATGGCGCTGTATGCGGCCATCGCGCTGATCTGGCGGATCAAGGTCTGCGAGATCCTGGCCATGGCCTGTGCGCCGATGGGCGCCGGCTTCACCCTGATCACCCTGCTGACCGGCAGCATCTGGGGCAAGGGTACCTGGGGCACCTGGTGGGACTGGGACCCGCGCATGACCAGTGAACTGGTGCTGCTGTTCCTGTACCTGGGCGTGATCGGCCTGTACCACGCCATCGAGGACCGCCGCAGCGCCGCGCGTGCAGCCGGCCTGCTGGCCATCGTCGGCGTCAGCCTGCTGCCGGTGATCCGCTATTCGGTGGACTGGTGGGGTGGCCTGCATCAGCGCCAGTCGATCAACGTATTCGGTGAATCGGCGATCAGCAGCGCGATGATCGCGCCGCTGTGGTGGATGGTGATCGGCACCAAGTTCTGGTTCGCCGGTTCGGTGCTGGCCAAGGCACGCGCCGACAACCTCGACCGCGAGGCCGGCAAGGCCTGGGTCGGTAGCCGCGTCGATGCAGAGCGCCCGGCGCGGGAGGCCCAGCCATGACCCACCTGCCCTATTTGATCGGTGCCTACGCCGTGTTCGTGCTGGTGCTCGGCGCCGATGCCCTCGGTTCGTGGCTGCGCCTGCGCGTGGCGCGCCGCCTGGCACTGGCCCGGCAGCAACGGCAGCAGACCCGCGCCGGCAAGCAGGACGCAGCGGCCTCGCTGCCGACGGAGCTGGAACGATGACGCCGGTGCAGCGTCGCCGCCTGGCCTGGGTGCTGCTGGCCCTGCTCGCCTCCGGCCTGGCCACCGCACTGGTGGCGATGGCGCTGGAGCGCAACATCGCCTACCTGTACACGCCCGCCGAAGTACTGCGTGGCGATGTCGATGCGCAGTCGCGCTTCCGCTTGGGCGGCATGGTGGTGAAGGGTTCCTTCAATCGGCCGGTCGGCTCGTTGGAGGCACGCTTTGAAGTGACCGACGGCGATGCACAGCTGGCGGTGACCACCTCGCGGATCCTGCCGGACATGTTTGCCGAAGGCACCGCCGTGGTCGCCAGTGGCCGCCTGCAGGACGGTGTCTTCGTCGCCGACGAAGTGCTGGCCAAGCACGATGAAAAGTACGTGCCGAAGGAAGTGGCGGACAAGATGGGCGATGCCCATCGCAAGCACGACGTGCCGGTGACGGCACCCGAGGTGCGCTGAGTGCTGCCCGAACTGGGTCAGATCCTGCTGTTGTGTGCGTTGCTGGCCTCGCTGCTGCAGGCTGGCCTGCCGCTGGTGGGCGCGCATCGCAACAACACGGCGTGGATGGCGGTGGCACGACCGGCCGCCTTCGCGCAGCTGCTGCTGCTCGCCGGTGCGTTCGCGGCGCTCACCGCCGCGTTCGTGCAGCAGGACTTCTCGGTGCGCTACGTGGCCGAGAATTCCAATTCGCTGCTGCCGATGATCTACCGCTATTCGGCGGTATGGGGCGCGCATGAGGGCTCGCTGCTGATGTGGGCGCTGGTGCTGGCATTGTGGACCGGCGCGGTGGCGCTGTTCTCCCGGCACCTGCCGGGACCGGTGCAGGCGCGCGTACTGGCGGTGATGGGCATCGTCAGCGTCGGATTCCTCGCCTTCCTGATCTTCACCTCCAACCCGTTCCTGCGCCTGAACCCGGCGCCGCTGGAAGGCCGCGACCTCAACCCGCTGCTGCAGGACCCGGGCCTGATCATCCATCCGCCGATGCTGTACATCGGTTACGTGGGCTTTGCGGTGCCGTTCGCGTTCGCGGTGGCCGCGCTGCTGGAAGGCCGCGTCGACGCGCGCTGGCTGCGCTGGACGCGGCCGTGGACCAACGTTGCCTGGGGCTTCCTGACCCTCGGTATTGCGTTGGGCAGCTGGTGGGCCTACTACGAGCTGGGCTGGGGTGGCTGGTGGTTCTGGGACCCGGTGGAGAACGCCAGCTTCATGCCATGGCTGGTCGGTGCGGCGCTGATCCATTCGCAGGCCGTCACCGAAAAGCGCGGCACCTTCGGCAGCTGGACGTTGTTGCTGGCGATCGCCGCCTTCGCGCTGTCGCTGCTGGGCACCTTCCTGGTGCGCTCCGGCGTGCTGACCAGCGTGCATTCGTTCGCCGCCGATCCGTCGCGCGGCCTGTTCATCCTGGTGTTCCTGTCGGTGCTGGTCGGCGGCAGCCTGCTGCTGTACGCGCTGCGCGCCAGCCAGCTGAGCGTGGACGCCGATGACCCACGCCGTGGCTTCACCGCCACCTCGCGCGAGACCCTGCTGCTGGCCAACAACCTGCTGCTGGCCACGGCCTGCGCGATGGTGCTGCTCGGCACGCTGTACCCGCTGCTGGCCGACGCGCTGTCTCTGGGCAAGATCTCGGTCGGCCCGCCCTACTTCGGCAGCCTGTTCCTGCTGCTGATGGCACCGATGATCCTGCTGCTGCCGTTCGGCCCGCTGGTGAAGTGGCAGCGCGACCAACCTTCGCGTACATTCGCGCTGCTGGCGCCATGGCTGGGGCTGGCCGTGCTGCTGGGCGCTCTGGCTTGGTGGCAGGCACCGCAGAACGGCTGGAAGGCCGGTATCGGCGTGGCCGCTGCGGCCTGGGTCGCGCTCGGCACCGCACGCTTCGTCTGGCAGCGCCTGCGCGGCAATGGCCGCTTCACCGCCGAGATGCTCGGCATGATCGTCGCCCACGCCGGCATCGCCGTGTTCCTGGCCGGCGCACTGCTGGTGGAAGCCTTGAACGTGCAGCGCGAAGTGGCGCTGGCGCCGGGCCAGCAGCTGGTGGTCGGTCGCTACGAAGTCCGCTTCGAAGGCGTGGACCATCGCGAAGGCCCTAATTTCATCGCTGATCGCGGCCATCTGCGGGTGTTCCGCAACGGCCGCGAGCAGGCCCTGCTGCATCCGGAGAAGCGCCAGTACGCCAGTGGCGGCCAGGTGATGACCGAGGCTGGCATCGATGCACGCTTCGATGGCGATGTCTACGTGGCATTGGGCGAGCCGCTGGGCAACAATGCATGGGCGGTTCGGGTGCACATCAAGCCGTTCGTGCGCTGGATCTGGCTGGGCGCGCTGCTGATGGCCCTGGGCGGATTCATCACCGCCGCCGACCGCCGTTTCCGTCGTCCGTAGGAGTTTCCATGTCCGAGTCCCCCGCCCCGCGCCCCTCCCGCCCGCTGCCGCCGGTAGCCATCGTGATCGGCGTGCTGTTCTTCTTCGGCCTGCTTGGGCTGATGATCTACGGGGTGATGAAATCGGGCGATCCGCAGCGCGACGTGCTGCCCTCGGCGCTGATCGACAAGCCGGCGCCGGCGTTCGCGCTGCCGGTGCTGCACGACCCGGAAATGATCGTGCACAGCGACGACCTGCGCGGTGCGCCCTACCT
>NZ_JASJSI010000050.1:0-29513 GCF_030237085.1 Stenotrophomonas maltophilia group sp. Smal32 | reverse complement strand
GGGCGCGGCGCTGCTGCTGTGGTTGCCTTCCGGCAGCTGAACAGCGCCGGGGCACGGTAACCCCGTTGCCGGCCCCACCCCGTTTCCCCCACGGTTCCCCAAGGAGAATCACCATGAACCGCAAGCTCACCCTGCTCCTCCCGCTGGCCCTGATGGCCGCCTGCAGCCAGACCCCGGCCCCGGCCGGCAACGGCGGCGACGACGTGGCCCCGGCCGCGGCCAAGGCAGCAGACCAGCAGACGCTGGCGCACCTGGACGCGCAGCGCCTGCAGAGCCAGCACTGGCTGCTGCAGCAGGCCACCGGTGCCGACGGCAAGCGCATCGACGCGCTGTTCGCCCGTGAAGACAAGCCGGTCACCCTGGACTTCGCCGACGGCCGCCTGTCGGTCAGCAACGCCTGCAACCACATGGGCGGCAGCTACACCCTGGCCGACGGCAAGCTGACCGTGGGCGCGATGGCGTCCACCATGATGGCCTGCACCGACAAGGCGCTGATGGCGCTGGACGAGGCCGTGTCGAGCCGCCTGCAGGGCGAGCTGAAGGCCACGCAGGATGCCGATGGCAAGCTGACCCTGACCACTGCCAAGGGCGACGTGCTGGTCTTCAACCCGGAACCGACCGCTGAAACCCGCTATGGCGGCGCCGGCGAAACCGTGTTCCTGGAAGTGGCTGCGAAGACCGAAAAGTGCTCGCACCCGCTGATCCCGGACTACCAGTGCCTGCAGGTGCGTGAAGTGAAGTTCGACGACAAGGGCCTGAAGCAGGGCGAGCCAGGCAAGTTCGAGAACTTCTACGGCAACATCGAGGGCTACACCCACGAAGACGGCGTGCGCAACGTGGTGCGCGTGAAGCGCTACGAGGTGAAGAACCCGCCGGCCGATGCGCCGTCGCAGGCGTACGTGCTGGACATGGTGGTCGAGTCGGCCATCGAGGAGAAATAAAACGATGGAAGGGCGGCCGAAAGGCCGCCCTTCTTCATTGCGTTGCAGGTTGTAGCGCCGGCCGCTGGCCGGCTGCCACGCCTGGCGCCGGCAGCACACGGACGTTGCCGGCCAGCGGCCGGCACTACCCACATGCATCTGGGAGATCGGCATGAAGCACGTCCCCGTCCTCCTGGCCACTGCACTGCTGGCCGTGTGCGTCGATGCCTCCGCTGCCAGCACGCCCACCACCGCCCAGCTCGAAGCCCACACATGGCAGCTCACCCGCGCCACAGATGCAAAGGGCAGGCGCATCGGCGCGTTGTTCGTCCGCGGTCGCGCGCCCTATACGCTGCACTTCGGGCACGGTTACCTGAGCGAGTTGAACCTGTGCAACAACGTCAGCAGCCAGTACCGGATGCAGGGCAACGCACTGATCCTGGAGAACGGCATCCAGACAGTGGCCGGATGCATGCGTGGTGACATCGTCGTGCAGCAGGAACGTGCTGGAACGCTGATGAGCAGCCGGAGCCCGGCACCGACGCTTGAGCTGGATGACCGCGGCGCGCTGGTACTGCGCAACGCGCAGGGCGACACCGCGGTGTTCGAACCGGCACCGCTGCCAACGAATGGAAGGTAGAGCCGAGCCCGCGCCCGGCTGAAATCCCGCGGATCCTGCATGCTAACGTTCCGCGATGAAGATTCTTGCCCTCTCCGGAAGCGTACGCCGGCGGTCGACCAACACCGCTCTGCTGATGGCGCTGAAGGCCATCGCACCGCCCGGAATGGAGATTGAGGTCTACACTGGCATCGGCGAACTGCCGGTGTTCTCCCCGGATCTGGAAGGCGCCGACGAACCTGGCAGCGTGACCTGCTTCAAGGCGGCCATCGCGCACAGCGATGGCGTGCTGGTATGCAGCCCGGAATACGTGCGCGGCATTCCCGGCGGGCTCAAGAATGCGATTGACTGGCTGGTATCCGGCGACCAGATCGTCGGTCGGCCCATTGCGTTGGTGCACGCGTCCCATCGTGGCGAGGACATGCTGCAGGAACTGCGCGCGGTGCTGTCCACGGTCAGTGCCGCGTTCAGCACAACGCTGTTCCTGCGTGTACCGGTGCTTGGCCTGGAGCCCGAGCAGGTGATTGACGTACTGCAGTCGAAGGTGCACCGCGCCGACGCTGATACGTTCCTGGCGCGGTTTGCCGATTACTGCCGGTCAATCGTGTAGCAGAAGCAGCCGAGCATCGGCTCGGCTCTACCCTGTGTGCTGCTCAGCCCAGCGCCGGGTTCAACGTGTAGGTGCCATGCAGTGCGGCTTCGGCCAGCACGTGGCCGTGCATGGCGCGGTACGCGTCGGCGGCGGTGAAGCGCTGCGGCAGGTCCAGCGACGCCACGTCCAGCGCGAATACCCGGAAGAAGTAGCGGTGCATGCGCTCGTCGTTGAACGGCGGATACGGGCCGTCATAGCCCAGGTAGTCACCGGCCATGTCCGGGTTGCCCGCGAACCAGCCGGTGAAGTCGTTCAGGCCCTGGCGGCTGCCGGCCGGGCCGGCGGGAGCGGGCTTGCCCTTCACCACGAAGCCGTCGCTGCAGCTGCCAGCGGCGATCTCCTGCACCGTGGCCGGGATATCGGCCATCACCCAGTGCACGAAGTCGCAGCGCGGCTGGTCGCGCGGCACCGTCATGTCATTGCGGCCAACCGTCTCCGGCACGGTCGGCACGTCCGGGTCCACGCATACCAGCAGGAACGAACGGGTGCCGGCTGGCACCCCGCTCCAGGCCAGGTGCGGGTTGCGGTCGGGGGCGAAACCGTTGGCGTCGCCCGCGGCGAACTCACGATCGATCGGTGCGCCGTTGGTCAGGCTGTGGCTGGTCAGCTGCATCGGACTCTCCTCACTCTTCCGGGTAGCCCAGGCGCACCGCAACCGGCGTGAGCTGGGCGAAGGCGGCGCTCATCACGTCGCGGTAGTTGCGCCAGTGGCCGGCAGGCAGGCGCGGGGCGCCCAGCTGTGCCGCCGGCGGCATCGGCCGCTCGAACAGGCGACCCAGCAGTTCGGCCATCGCCTGCGGATCGTTGCCGATCTGGTCGATGCGCAGCAGCACGTGCGGGTACAGGTCATCCTCATGCAGCGTGGCGATCTGGTTCAGCGCGCGGGTCAGCCATTCACTGGCTTCGGCCAACGACGTCATCGCCAGCGGCGCGGCGGCACCGTAGGCCACCCAGTCCAGCAGCATGTCGCGCGGGTCGCGCAGCACCAGCACCAGGCGGCCCTGCGGCAGCTGCGGGCGCAGCGCCCACAGCAGGGCGTTGTCCCACCACAGCAGCCAGTCGATCACGGTGTCGCTCTGCAGGCCACGTGCCGGCAGCTGTTCACGCCAGCGCTGCACCAGCCGCTCCGGCGTCAGCACGCCCGAGGCCAGGTCCTGCAGCGTGTTGTAGTTCTGGAACGCATCATCGGGCGGCGTGTTGGTGTAGCGGTCGCTGCGCAGCACCGGGCTGGCAGCGGCCAGGCCGGTTGCCACGCGCTCAACGCCCGAACCCGGCGCGCCCCAGAGGAAGATCGGCGCGGAGCTGGCATCGCCGTCGATGCTGCCCTTGTCCGGCCAGCTCGGCGGGGACTTGGCCTGTGGCGGCAGTGGCAAGCGCTGCGGTGCCTGGTCGGCCTGCAGCGACAGCCACGTGCGCAGCGCGTCCTGCGGCTGCCCGGCGCGGTCCTGGATCTCGCCCATCCACGTCCGCAGGTCGGCGCGATGGTCTTCCGGCGCCAGCTCGATCAGCGCCTGCACGCGGGCCACGGCGGCGGCGGGATCGCGCTGCAGCAGGCCTTCGACCAGGCGGGTCTCGCCGCTGACGCGGCCCGGTTCCAGGCTGACGATGCGTTCGGCGATCGCTTCAGCCTGAGCATGTTCGCCGACCATGTCATGCAGGCGCAGGCGCGCCTCCAGGGCCGGCAGGTGCGCGGGCATGGCCGCCATCCAGCGCTCGACCGCGGTCACGGCGCTTTCGCTGCCCACCTGCTCGATGGCCAGTCGCGCCAGCCACACGTCGTGCAGCTGGTCGTTGCTGTCCAGCACCGCATCCAGGCGTGCGCGCGCTTCGTCCTCGCGGCCCAGGCGCTGCCAGGACATCAGCAGCAGCTGCAGCACCTGGCGGTCTTCCGGCTGCGTCTCCAGCAGCGGCAGCAGGTAGTCCAGGGCCTGCAGCGGCTGGCCATTGCGCAGCGACAGCTCACCCGCCAGGCGGCGCATCGACGGTACGTCCATCTCCGGCTGCTGCAGGGCCACCTGCATGGCCTCGGCGGCGGCCGGCACGTTGCCCTGGCGCAGTGCCAGCTGCACCACCAGGCCATGCAGCGAGGACAGCGACGGATTGAGTTCCAGCACGCGGCGGAACGACTGCTCGGCGAACGCCAGCATGTCCTTGCCGAGGTAGGCAAAGCCCAGCGCGTACAGCACGCGGGTATCGTCCGGCAGCGCCTTGCTGGCCGCCGACAGCAGCGCCAGTGCGCGGTCCGCATCACCGCGGCGCAGTGCAACCATGCCGTCGATGGTCAGCAGTTCCGGATGGTCCGGCTCCACGCGCGCGGCCAGGGTCGAGATGCGCTGCGCTTCGTCGAAGTCATTGCGGCCGATCGCCAGGTGCGCCTGCATCAGATAGGCGGAGAACGAGTTCGGATCGAGGCCGGTGGTGCGCACCAGTGCTTCGTCGGCACCCTCGAACTGGCGCAGTGCCAGCAGAAGGCCGGCATGCTGCAGGTGCAGCTGGGCGTCGTCCGGGGCCAGCCGCAGCGCCTTCTGCAGGGCCTCCATCGCCTCCTCGGCGTTGCCCTGCTGCTGCAGCGCAAGCGCCAGCCAGCGGTGGGCGTTGGCCTGGCCGGGTTCGTCAAGGGTCCACGCCTGGGCCAGCTGCACGGCCTGGTCGGCCTGGTTCTGGCGCAACGCTTGGATGATCTGGTCTTGCATGGCAGTCCGGTTCAAGTGCAAACCCGCATTGTAGCGGGCTGCGCGCTGCCGCCGGTTCAGGCCCGCAGGACCCGCTGCAGGCGCTGGGCGACCCAGCGTTCGGAGAAGCCGTCGCCGCGCCAGTTCTCGATGAACCCGCAGTGGCCGCCCCAGCAGGCGGTTTCCAGGTGCGCCTGGCGTGGCAGCTGCCAGTTGTTGAAGGTGGCATATGGGATCACCGGGTCATCCTGTGCCATCAGGATGTCGGCCGGCACCTGCAGGGTGGACAGGCGGTCACCGGCAATAGAGTAGCCATCGAAATAGGCCTGCAGCGAGCCGAAGCTGGTGTGGCGCTCGACCAGCCAGGCGGTCAGCGCGCGGATGTCCAGCTTCAGCACGCGGTCGTCGCAGTCGCTCAGCTCGGGGAACAGGTCACGCTTGCGGCGCAGCGAACCGGCCCACTTGCGGCGGAAGTACCAGTCGTACATCGCCGGGCCGTTCTCGATGCTTTCCATGGTCAGCGCCGGGTCCAGCACCGGGCACACCGAGGCCACGCGCTGCAGCGGCACGCCGGCGGCCGGTGCGCGCAGGGCCAGGCGCAGCACGAAGTTGCCGCCCAGCGAGTAGCCGGCGGCCACCAGCGGCAGCTGCGGCCAGCGCTGGGCGACGTCACCCGCGGCATGCACCACTTCATCGATCAGGTTGGAGTGGAAGATGCCGGGGTTGAGGTGATGGGTGTTGCCGTGGTCGCGGAAGTTCAGCCGCACCACGTCGAAGCCCTGCTCCAGCATGCGCGCGGCCGCCATGCGCATGTAGCTGGATTCGGCACTGCCTTCCCAGCCATGCAGCAGCAGCGCGATGCCCTTGGGCTCGCGGCCTTCGACATGGCTGTGCCAGCCCTGCAGGCGAACGCCATCGCCGCCATCCAGGATCAGCTCCTCGCTGACCGCACCGGTGGCGGCCAGCAGCAGCAGGCCGCGCTGCAGGCGCATGCGGCTGGAGCTGAGCATCGACTGCAGGTGGGGATTGCGCAGCCAGCGCGGTGGCTGGTAGTCAGCCGCATGCAGCGTCGGCGTGCCGGCGTCCAGGACAGGTGGCGGGATCAGGGCCACCGCAGCCTCACCCGGTGCTCATGGCCGCCACGATGCGCGCGCGCGAGGTTTCCGCGATGCGCCGACGGCCTTCCAGGTCCTGTGCACCGATCGGTGCCAGGAAGTGCACTTCCGCACGTCGCGCCGGCTCGCCGAGCAGGCGCAGGAAATTGGCAAAGAAGCTCTCGTTCGGGCCGAACGCGACGATGGTCTGCGCGTCGCCCTTCACCCCGTACACCAGAGCCACCGGCTGCACCGGCACGCCGGTCTCGACCGCGGCCTGGAAGATGCGGGCGTGGAACGGGCCCACTTCGTGACCGCCGCGGGTCCGCCCTTCCGGGAACACGCCCACGGCCTTGCCTTCGCGCAGGCGGCCGGCCATCACCTGCATCACGCCACCGAGCGATTCGGTGTTGCCGCGCTGGTGGAAGATGGTCTGGCCGCGCGCGGCGAGCCAACCGACCAACGGCCAGCTGGCGATCTCGCGCTTGGCGACGAAGCCCATCATGCGCTGGCTGTGCAGGATGCAGATGTCGACCCAGCTGACGTGGTTGGCGACGAACAGCACGGCACCGGGCAACGGCCTGCCGATCTGCACCAGGCGGAAGCCGAAGATCCACATCAGCCCACCCTGCCACCAGTTGACCACCTTGGCGCCGAGGGTCGCCTCGCCCACGCGCAGCTCGCCCCACGGCGGAAGCATGCCGATCAGGATGAGCGGCAGGAACACGATGATGTGGACCAACAGCAGCGGTACGCGGTACAGGTAACGGCACACACGCGCCACGCCGCCACGGGGGGCCGGAGTGGGGGAAGTCATCCGCGCACGATACCGGAGGGCCGTCATCGCTGCCAGCCGATTTAGGCCATAACAGCCATCGACCGGGGCAATCGGCGGGGAACGCTGGGTTCCGCCACCGTCAACGAGCCCCGGGGGGCTCAGCCGTGACCGGCAGCCACCACCGCCAGGGTCAGCCGCGAGATGCAGACCAGGCGGCCCTGCTCGTCCTCGATGCGGATCTCCCACAGCTGGGTGCTGCGGCCGACGTGCAACGCGCGGGCGGTGCCGGTGACCGTGCCCGAGCGCACGGCGCGCACGTGGTTGGCGTTGATCTCCAGGCCCACGCAGATCTGCTTGCCGGTATCCACGCACAGGTTGCCGGCGCTGCTGCCCAGGGTCTCGGCCAGCACCACCGAGGCACCGCCGTGCAGGATGCCGTAGGGCTGGCGGGTGCGCTCATCCACCGGCATGGTGGCCTGCAGCCAGTCCTCGCCGGCGGCGCTGAAGACGATGCCCAGGGATTCAATCGCCGTGTTGCGGCTGAGCGCGTTGAGCTGCTCGATGGAAACGGCTTCGCGGAAGACCTGGGCCATGCGGGTACCTTCAGAGGATGGGAACAAGGCCGGCGCCGAATGCGGTCAGCATGCGTACCAGCAGCCACTTCGGGCCGACGTTGACTTCGGGGAAGTCGCCGACGGCGACGTAGCAGCGATGGAAATCAGGATCCTGCCGCGGCAGCGGCTGCGGGCACTCCGGGCCGGGCTTGAACTCGTAGTCGGTGGCGTAGCGCCACGGCCAGAAATCAAGGATGGGCAGCGCTTCGGAAGCCTTGCCGACGCTGTAGTTCAGCCCCGACAGCACCGGTGGCTTGGCCCGCGGCGCCACCGTCCAGGAGTTCTGCGGGTGGGTGTCACGCAGGATGCTCTGCGCCAGTTCCTCGGCAAAAACCGGGTCGTCGATGATCACCGCGCCTTCGGTGTTGTAGTTCTCGCTGCGCGGATCGAAGTTGTGGGTGCCGACCACGCCGATGCGGCGGTCGACCACCAGCGACTTGGCATGCAAGCCCATGCGCGCGCCCTTGCGGGTGACCGGCAACGGCTTGTTGACCGCCTTGCTGCCCAGGAACGACGGCCGCGTCTCGGTGCGCAGCAGGCGCGTTTCCACCTCGCTGCCGGCGGCGCGACGGCGCGCGCGTGCGTTGTCGTAGGCACCATCGCTGTGGCGATGGTTCAACGGGCCCTGCCTGCTGCCTTCACCCGAACCACTACTGCTGCCACTGCGTGCGTTGCTGCCGGCGGCACTGCCACCGATCAGCGGGTTGCGGTCGCCCTCGTCTCCCCCCCCGGGCGCGGCAATCGGGTCCGGCAGCAGGTTGCGGTAATCGACCGGCGCATCCAGCGGGAATGGCTTGTATTCGAAGATGTTGAAGCCCAGTTCGCGCATGTTGCGCCGCTTGTACTTGTACGACAGCGCATACACGATCGGGTTGTCGGTCGCCGCCAGGCTGTTGCTGGACACCACCACGCGTGGTGGCTGCGGGCGCTTGCGCAGTTCACGGAACAGCTTCTGCGCCGGCTTGGACAGCACCAGGTACGGTGTCTGCAGGATCACTTCCTTCTGCGCACTGGCGATCAGCGCATCCAGCTGTGGCTCGGTCACATGCTGGCCGGCCAGCGGTGCATCGGCCTTCTCGCGGCGATGCTTGCGTGGCAGGTCGGCCACGTAGCGCACCGAAGCCACTGGTAGCGCGGTATCGACGAAGGACCGGGTGACGAACTCGGTGTCGTTGGCTTCGGCGCTGACCCGCTGTACCCGTTCCGGGCGGCGGAAGGTGGCCGGTGGCAGCGTTGGCACGCCTTCGCGCAGCAAGGTGCGGCCCACGTCGTTCAGGCGCTCGGCCGGGACGCTGCGGTGGGCGCGCCAGAACGCGTCGAAGTTGGCCGCCATCGCACGCGCTTCCGGACCGGCGATCAGCACATCGCGGTCGCGGAAGTTGTACTCGCGGTCCCAGTCGTAATAGTCGTCCTGGTAGTTGCGGCCACCGACCACGCCGATCGCATCGTCGATCACCAGCAGCTTGTTGTGCATGCGCTGGTTGAACCGGCGGAAGCAGCACAGCACGCTGCCGGCATAGTCGAAGTAGTTCAGCCGGGCCTTGCCGAAGGTCGGGTTGTAGACCCGCAGCTGGAAGTTCTGGTGGGCACCGGACAGGGCGCCGAGGATCTGCAGGTCGGAGATCGCCGAGAGCTGGTCGATCAGCAGCCGCACCTTCACCCCGCGGCGCGATGCGGCCAGCAGTTCGTCGATGACGAGGCGGGCGCTGTCGTCCTTGTCGAAGATGTAGGTCTGCAGGTCGATGCTGCGGGTGGCACTGCGCAGCAGGTTCAGGCGTGCGACCAGGGCACCCTCGCCCTCATCGAGCAGGGTGGCGTAGTGGCGCGGTCGTTCCGGGGTGGATTCGGTGAACGCCCGGCCCGCCAGCGCACGCAGCGGCGAGTCCTGCGCACAGCGGTCGGCACGCTGGCAATCAACCACGGTCGAACGTGCCTGCACGGCGATGGCCTCGGCGCGGTCGCGCTCGGCATTCGACAGCGATGCACAACCGCTGCCCAGCAACACGGTTGCCAGCGCCAGTACACGCAGCAGGAGGTTCACGGTTTCGGCGCCTCGCTCAGGCGCGCACGCAATACGAAAGTCACTCGGTCACTCAAGGCAAGCTGCCAGCTGTCCATGCCATACCGGCCTCGCTGCACGGTACCGCGGCTGACGACGTCGCAATCATAGCCGGGTCGGGCGCACTCCGCCTTCTCGACCTTCAGTGTCTCGGGGTGGCTGATCCCGCGCAGGGTCAGCCGGCCATTGATGTCGCCACCGCTCTCCACGGTTTCCGGCCAGTACGGCAGCGAGTCGAACTCGACCAACGGATGGCGGGCGGCATCGAAGAACTCCTCGCCGCGCATCCAGCCGGTGTAGCGTGATTTGCCAGGAATCTCGACCGAGCGCGTGAACATCTTCAGGTGCACCTGGTGGCGGCCGTCGGAGAGTATCTCGATGCGCCCTTCGAAGTGCGGGAACAGGCCTTCGATACGCTGCCCGAAGCGGGTGCGCACCTCGAAGCCGATCTGCGAACGCTGGGTATCCAGGCGCATCACCCGGTGCGCTTCGGCGACCACCGGTGGCAGGGTGGTCGGCGTGGGCACGGCGGCCCAGGCCGGGCCGAGTGCCAGCAGCGCGGGCAGCAGACAGCGGCTGCGCCGCGCCAGGCTCATCGGATCACGGCCACCAGAATGCGTTCAGGCTGGCCACGCCTGGCTCGATCGAGGCCTCACGCGGGAAGCCGAGCACGGCGATGCCCGCCGGCGGCATGCCGCGGTAGTCGCTGCTGGTACCCTCGGTCATCAACGCCACCAGCCGCTCCAGGCCCGGGTTGTGGCCAACGATCAGTACCCGGTCGAGATCACGGCGGTCGTCCACCAATGCCGCCAGGGTGCCGGGGGTGGCTTCGTAGATGCGGTCTTCCAGGCGCTTTTCCACGTAACCGATGGTGCCGAGCACGGCTTCCAGGGTTTCGCGGGTACGCCGCGCCGGTGAACACAGCACGCAGTCCGGCAGCAGGTTGTTTTCCTTCAGCCACTTGCCGGCGGCTTCGGCTTCGGCCAGCCCCACCGGCGACAACGGCCGGTCGAGGTCGGCCTGGCCGGGGGTAGCCGGTTCGGCATGGGCATGGCGCAGCAGGATCAGTTCACGCATCGCGGGTTTCCATGAAGAAGAGGATGCAGCAGAAAGAGTGACGCAGGCATCAAAGCTTGAGCCAGGACAGCAGCGGCTCCCAGTCGGCCTGGTGCTCGCGCACCTGGGCGGAGCGGTAGTCGAACAGGCTGCGGCCGAGGCCGGTCATGACCACGTAGCTCTGGCTGTCACGCAGCTGCGCGACCACCGGGTACGGCCATTCGGCCAGCATCTGCAGCGCCTGCTGCGAGGTCTGGGTCCAGGGCTTGGTGCGGTTCAGGACCAGCCCGACCGGCAGCTTGCGGCTGTGCACCCGCGGGTTCCGGGCCAGGCTGTTGAGGAAGCCGACGATGGCTTCGATGTCCAGCGCCGAGGGCAGCACCGGCACCACCACCGCGTCGGCAGCGTCAAGGAAATGGGGGATATCGTCGGCCAACGCACCGGCCGGTGCGTCGATGATGACGGTTTCGGTGCCGTCGGGCAGCTTCTGTGCCCACTGCTTCTTCCGATACACATCAATGGGGAGCACCGCGCTTTCCAGCCCGGCACGCCGTTGTGCCCAGCGGGTGCTGGAGCCCTGCGGGTCGGCATCGGCGATCACCGTGGCCTTGCCCTGCAATGCCGCGTACGCGGCCAGGTGGGTGGCGAGGGTGGTCTTGCCCACCCCGCCCTTGGAACCGGCCACCAGGATCGTCTTCATGCCAGCCTCGCTTCCGGGTACGTGCCCCGAGCGTACACCGGCGGTGGTGACGGGAGGTAGCACTGTGCTGAACCTGTAGCCATCGCCTTTGCTATCGTGGCGCCCCCGAAGGATCGAACCGGCATGAGCGAGCTGCAGGACCTGAGCGCACTGATCCGCGCCAACACCCCCCTGATCGTGATCGAGACCCAGGACGAGGGTCGCATCGTCGATCTGTTCCGGCAGACGCTGATGCACGTATGGCGGGCGCTGCACCGCTGGTCGATCACCGAGGGCCTGCGCCGCATCGACCTGGACAGCGAAGATCCGCCGGTCGGGCCACCCGACGCCAGCGCGGCCCTGCAGATGATCCGCCAGGCCGAGCAGCGCGGGGTCTACCTGCTCCTCGATTTCCACCCCTACCTGGGTTATGCCAGCCACCAGCGCGCCCTGCGCGACCTGATCCAGCGCCGCCACAGCGAACCTCATGTGCTGGTGCTGATCGGTGCCAAGGTGGAACTGCCGGCCGAGCTGGAAGCGCTGGCGGTACGCTTCAACCCGCGCCTGCCCGACGCCAACGCCCTGCTGAAGATGCTGCGCGAGGAGGCCGATGCCTACGCCCGGGAGCATGGTGGCCGCCGGGTCGAGGTCGACAGCGAGGCGGTGAAGAAGATCCTGAAGAACCTGCAGGGCCTGAGCCTGGTCGACGCCCGGCGCATTGCGCGCCAGCTGATCTACGCCGACGGTGCGCTGCGCGACGACGACCTGCCGCAGCTGGCACGACTGAAGTTCGAACTGCTCAACCGCAGCGGCCACCTGTTCTTCGAGCATGACAGCGCGCGCTTCGGCGACGTGGCCGGCGCCAACCGGCTCAAGCGCTGGATCAACCAGCGGCGTGTGGCGTTCATCGCTGGCTCGGCACCGGCCGGGCTGGACCCGCCGCGCGGCATGCTGCTGCTGGGCGTACAGGGCTGCGGCAAGTCGATGCTGGCCAAGGCCACCGCTGCCGGCTTCGGCGTGCCATTGCTACGCCTGGACGTGGGTGCGCTGTACAACAAGTACCACGGCGAGACCGAGGCCAACCTGCGCCAGGCCCTGGCTTCGGCCGAGCAGCTGGCGCCCTGCGTGCTGTGGATGGACGAAATCGAGAAGGGCCTGGCCAGCGGTGGCGAAGATGGCGGCGTGTCGCGCCGCGTGCTCGGCCATCTGCTGACCTGGATGGCCGAGCGCAAGGCACCCGTGTTCATCGTGGCCACTGCCAACCAGGTGCACGAGCTGCCTGCCGAGCTGCTGCGCAAAGGCCGCTTCGACGAGATCTTCTTCGTCGACCTGCCCTCGCCTGAGGTGCGCGTGGAGCTGCTGCGGCTGCACCTGGGCCGGCGCCAGCTCAACGCCGACGACTTCGCGCTACCCGCGCTGGCG
Organism: Stenotrophomonas maltophilia group sp. Smal32; assembly: GCF_030237085.1. NCBI lineage: Bacteria > Pseudomonadati > Pseudomonadota > Gammaproteobacteria > Lysobacterales > Lysobacteraceae > Stenotrophomonas > Stenotrophomonas maltophilia group sp. Smal32. Next base: position 16,948 of record NZ_JASJSI010000050.1, on the reverse strand, counting down.
GCTGCCGCCAATGGGTTCTCCGGCGCCGAGATCGAACAGGCGATCGTGGCCGGGCTGTACGCGGCGCATGCCGAGGGCCGGCCGCTGGACACCGAGCTGCTGATGAACGAGATCCGCGCCACGCGGCCGTTGTCGGTGCTGATGGCCGAGCAGGTGGAGGCACTGCGGGCGTGGGCGTCGGGGCGGACGGTTTCCGCGGACGATTGAGTTTCCAGCGAACGGCGCAGCCCCTCGTGGTTGCTCGCTGGAGGCGAATGCCGGGTGGGGCCGGGCGGACAGGCTGCGCAGGGGACGCTGCAAGTACGTCCATGTAAGCTCGGTCGCCGCATCCATGCGGCTCACGCCCCTGCGCAGCCTGCCCGCCCGGCCTCTGACAGTTTCCGGGGGCGATCAGCCACGTAGAAGAAAGAAGAAGAGCAAGAGCAAAACCGGTTGGCTGGCCGCTTTTTGTAGAGCCGAGCCCACGCTCGGCTGCATTTCGATCAGATATCGAATAGTCGATTCCGATACAGATTCCTCCACGCATGGCGTGGATCTACCGTGTCGACCAAGGTCGACACCTACCAACTGCAGCGTCGAACCGTCAGAGGTGGGGCGGTGTGGGTTGGCAGGACCGTTGGCGCCATGGATGGCGCCATCGAGCCCCCAGGGACGGGTTTACGGCGTGTCCTGCGCAGCCCCCTCTCCTCCTCCAAACCGATAGCAACGAGGCGCCGCAAGAGACCCCCGATGAACCGTCCCAACAGGACGACCCACCCCCCGGTCGGGTACGATGCTCGCCCCCCGTTCGGGACGCTGTACGCAATGAGCAAGAACAACGAAAAGGCCGCCCCGCAGGGCGACGTGACCCAGGACCAGGCCGAGGATGCCGTGCGCACCCTGCTGCGCTGGGCCGGTGAGGACCCGTCCCGTGAAGGCCTGCTGGATACCCCCCGCCGCGTCGCCGAAGCCTATGGCGACTGGTTCAGCGGTTACCGCGACGACCCGCGCGCCTACATGGAGCGGACCTTCGAGGAAGTGGCCGGCTACGACGAACTGATCGTCCTGCGTGACATCGAGTACGAAAGCCACTGCGAGCACCACATGGCGCCGATCATCGGCCGCGTGCACGTCGGCTACCTGCCGGCCGGCAAGGTGGTGGGCATCAGCAAGCTGGCCCGCGTCGTCGAAGCCTACGCCCGCCGCTTCCAGGTGCAGGAAAAGATGACCGCGCAGATCGCCCAGTGCATCCAGGATGTGCTGCAGCCGATCGGCGTCGGCGTGGTTGTCGAAGGCGCCCACGAATGCATGACCACCCGCGGCATCCACAAGCGCGGCGTCAGCATGGTCACCTCCAAGATGCTGGGCAGCTTCCGCGACGACGCGCGCACCCGCGCCGAGTTCCTGCGCTTCATCGAAGTGGGCGGCAAGCGCTGAGCCGCTTGCCCGCACCGCGCCGGCCCCTGCAGGCCGGCATGCCCACGGCTGCCCACGCGGCAGCCGTGCATGGCGGCTCGTCCCTGTCAGCCCTACAGACTTCTTTCGCTGCATGAAGCATCGCGAACGCATTGCCCGTTACCGCCACCTGCGCGAACAGCCCCAGTGGAAGCTGCTTGCCGCCGACCACGCCCCGGAAATCATCGGCCTGTTGCAGGGCCTGCTGATGGACGGCGAGCGCACGCTGCCGTCCTCGGTGCTGAACGAGCGACTGCAGCGCGCGCTGGACCAGCTGGCCGGCGATGAACTCTCGCGCGAGCTGCCGCGTACCGCCCAGGCCTACATCGCGCACTGGCTGGCCCAGGGCTGGCTGGAACGCCGTTTGCCAGAAGGCGCCGACCAGGAGCAGTACGAGCTGTCCACTGCTGCACTGCAGGCGATCCGCTTCGCGGACGGCCTCGAGCAGGCGCGCGTGGCCGCCACCGAAAGCCGCCTGGCGCTGGTCATTGAGCAGCTCTCGGCGCTGGCTGCGCAGACCGAGGCCGATCCCGATGCGCGCCTGTCCGCGCTGCACGACGAGCGCGACCGCATCGATGCCGAAATCGCCCGGGTCGGCACTGGCCGCGTGGTTGCGCTGGACGGCAAGCGCGCGCTGGAACGCACCCGCCAGATCATCGGCCTGGCCGACGAGCTGACCGAGGACTTCCGCCGTGTGCGCGATGACTTCGAGCAGCTCAACCGCGATTTCCGCGAACGCATCATCGACGACGAGGGCGAGCGCGGCGATGTGTTGTCGCAGCTGTTCGAAGGTGTGGATGTCATCGGCGAAAGTGACGCCGGACGCAGTTTCCAGGCCTTCTGGCGCCTGCTAAACGACGCCGAACAGAGTGCCCAGCTCGATGCCGCGCTGGAAGCGGTGCTGGCGCGCGGGTTCGCGCGCCGCCTGGACCGCAACGAACGCAACTTCCTGCGCAGCTTCACCAGCACCATGCTCGAGCGCGGTGGCCAGGTGCACGATGTGCTGCAGAACTTCGCGCGCAGCCTGCGCGGCTTCGTGCAGAGCCGTGGCTACCTGGAACAGCGCCGCCTCAACCAGCTGCTGAAGCAGGCGCAGTCCGAAGCGCTGGCACTGCGTGACGAATTCCCCGCACAACGCGGCATCGGCCGCGACCTGCAGCTGACCACCAGCCGCCTGCGCTCGTGGTCGCAGTGGAAGCTGCACGATCCGCGCAGCGCCCAGGTCGATGGCAATGTCGAGTACAACGACGCGGCCGCAATCAGCCTGGAGAGCGTCGGCGACCTGGTCGCTTCGTCCGAAATCGACTTCCGTACGCTGCGCCAGGACCTGCACGACCTGCTCGACGCACAGCCGCGGCTCAGCATCGCCCAGGCCCTGTCGCAGCGCGAAGCGCCGCAGGGCCTCGGCAGCGTCATCGGCTACCTGTCGCTGGGCACGCGCTTCGGCAACGTGGTTGCCGGCGAGCAGGAGCTTGCGCAATGGCGTGGTGGCGACGGCCAGATCCGTCGCGCCCGCATCCCGCTGGTTTGGTTCACCCAGGAGAGACGCCATGAGCTGGCATGAAGATCCCATCGACGCACCGCAGGCCGACGTGGCGGAAGACGCCTACGAGGCCGAGCCGGTGGCGGCCGTGGCGCAGCCCCGCCGTGGCAACGACGTGTATTACCTCGGCGATACCGGGCGCCTGCCGCTGGATGCGCGCCGCGCGCTGTGCCAGCTGCTGATCGGCCCCAGCATCGACCAGTTGCGCCACGCCAAGCTATGGCCGGCGCTGATCCGCAGCGAAGCGGCGATCCGTTCGGCGCTGGCCGACCTGTTCCTGGAACTGGTGCTCGACCGTGACAGCGGCGTGGCGTTCACCCGCCAGGCCGATACCGAAGACGTCGACGCGCCGGTGCTGCTGCGCACCTCGCCGCTGACCTTCATCGACTCGGTGCTGCTGCTGTACCTGCGCCAGCAGCTGGCCGAGGCCGATGCGCGCGGCAACCGCGCGGTGGTCGCCGATGCCGAGATGGCCGAAGCACTGGCCATCTATGAAAAGAACCTGTCCACCGACCGCGCCGGCTTCAACCGCCGCGTGGCCTCGGCGGTGCAGAAAATGAAGGACAACCACATCCTGACCCGCCTCAGCGGCCAGGAAGACCGCCACGAAGTCTCGCCGGCGCTGAAACTGCTGTTCTCCGCCGAAGACGTGTCCCAGCTCTCGGCGGTCTACCGCCAGCTGCGCGAAACCCCGGCCGCCGAGGCCTGAGAGACCCGACCATCGCATGGCTATCTCCAAGCACACTCCCGCCCTGTTCAACGAAGGCCTGCCGGACCCGCGCCTGCAGCAGTTCCGCATGCGCCGCCTGCAGGTGCACAACTGGGGCACCTTCAACGGCCTGACCGAAGTGCCGATCGCCGAGCGCGGCTTCCTGTTCGTCGGCCGTTCCGGCTCGGGCAAGTCGACCCTGCTCGATGCCATGTCCGCGCTGCTGACGCCGCCGGCCATCGTCGACTTCAACGCCGCCGCGCGTGAAGCCGAGCGCAGTGGCCGCGACCGCAACCTGGTGTCCTACGTGCGTGGCGCGTGGGCCGACCAGCAGGACAGCGGCACCGGCGAAATCGCCACCCAGTACCTGCGCAAGGGCGCGACCTGGACCGCGCTGGTGCTGGAATACCGCGCCGGCGATGGCCGTGTGGTCAGCCTGGTGCGCCTGCTGTGGATCTCCGGCAACGGCACCTCGGCCGGCGATGTGCGCAAGCACTACATGATCGCCGAACGCCCGTTCGACATCGCCAAGGATCTTGGTGGCTTCGACCTGGACCTGCGCAAGCTCAAGCAGAAGCTGTCCGACCTGCACCACTTCGACACCTTCTCCGGCTACGCCGAGCGCTTCCGCGACCTGCTCGGCATCGACAACGAAATGGCGCTGCGCCTGCTGCACAAGACGCAGTCGGCGAAGAACCTGGGCGACCTCAACGTCTTCCTGCGCGACTTCATGCTCGACACGCCGAAGACTTTCGACGCCGCCGAGCGCCTGGTCAGCGACTTCGCCGAGCTTGATGGCGCGCACCAGGCGGTGGTCACCGCGCGCCGCCAGGTGGAAACCCTGCTGCCGGCACGCGCCTACTACAACGACCTGAAGGAAATGCACCGCCAGCGTGGCGACGACGAAGCGCTGAAGCTCGGCGTCGACAGCTTCCGCGAAAGCCGCCGCCAGGCGCTGATCGAAGCGCGCCTGCGCGAGATGGACGTGCGTGACCGTGGCCTGCTGGGCGAGGAAGCCCAGCGCCGTGCCGCACTCGACAATCACACCGAGCGCCTGGCCGAGCTGGAACTGCAGCGCCGCCAGCAGGGCGGTGAGCGCATCGAGGAACTGGAACGCGAGCAGGGCCGTGCCGAAGCCGAGCGCGACCGCCGCCAGGCCAAGCGCGAGCAGGCACGCCAGGCCGCGCAGCAGCTGCAGGCTGAACTGCCGGACGACGCGCACGGCTTCGCCGAGCTGGTCGAGCGCGCGCAGAACGAACTGCAGGACCGCCAGCGTGCCTCTTCGGCACTGGACGACGCGATCAGCGATCGCCTGGGCGGCAAGCGCGATGACGAGCGCCGCTTCGGTGAAGTCCGCGCGGAACTTGAAGCGATGCAGCGCACGCCGTCCAACATCCCGGCGCCGATGCAGAAGCTGCGCGCGCGCCTGGCCGAGGAAACCGGCATCGCCGAAGCGGCGCTGCCGTTCGTCGGCGAGCTGATCCAGGTCCGCTCGGAAGAGCAGGGCTGGCAAGGGGCCATCGAGCGCGTGCTGGGCGGCTTCGCATTGTCGCTGCTGGTCGATGACAAGCACTACAACGACGTCGCCGAGTGGGTGAACCGTACCCACCTGGGCATGCGCTTCACCTATTACCGCGTGCGCCGCAACGACGATGCGTTCGCCCGCGAGCCGTCGGCGAAGTCGCTGCTGCACAAGCTGGAACTGCGCGAGCACGTGTTTGAAAGCTGGCTGCGCCGCGAACTCGGCAAGCGCTTCGACTACGAGTGCGTGGACGCCAGGCAGCTGCGCAACGTTGACCGCGGCATCACCCGCGAAGGCCAGGTCAAGCATCCGGGCGACCGTTTCGAGAAGGACGACCGCAGCGCCGTTGGCGACCGCCGTCGCTGGATCCTCGGCTTCAACAACCACGACAAGGTCGGCGCCTTCGAGCGTGAAGCGCAGGAACTGGCCAAGCGCATCGCCGGCTGCGAGACCGACATCGCGCGCCTGCGTGGCCAGCGTGACCGCGACAACGAACGCCGCCTGGCCTGTCACGAGCTGGTCAGCATCAGCTGGAACGAGATCGATATCGCCGCCCCGCAGCAGCGCCTGAGCGATATCGAAGCGACGCTGCGCGACCTGCGCGAAGGCAACGCCGACCTGGCCAAGCTGGCCAAGCAGATCGACGCGGTGCGCGCGGACATCGAACAGTCGCGCCGCACCTATGAAGACGTCCGCGTCGAGCGTGGCCAGCTGGTCAAGGAGCGCGATCGCCTCGACCGCGCACGCCAGCAGAGCCGTGCGCTGGTGCTGCCGAGCCTGGCCCAGGAGCAGGAAGCCGGTCTGGCCGAGCGCCTGCAGGAGCAGGGCCCGCTCAGCCTGGAAACGCTGGAAGCGCACATGCGCCAGGTCAGCAACGCGCTGAACGAGCAGCTGTCCTCCTCGCAGCAGGACCTCAACCGCATCGAGAACCAGCTGGTCGGCTGTTTCCGCCGCTTCATCCAGCAGTGGCCGGAGGAATCGGGCGACTTCACCGTGTCGGTGGCGTCGGCCGAGGACTTCCTCGCCCGCCTCGAACGGCTGGAGCGCGATGGCCTGCCGCAGCACGAAGAGCGCTTCTTCGACCTGCTGCAGAACCAGAGCAAGAACAACCTGCTGGCCCTGCAGCGCCACAGCGCGGAGGCACGCAAGTCGATCGGCCAGCGCCTGGACGAAGTGAACGCCAGCCTGGAACAGGTGCCGTTCAACCGTGGCACGTTGCTGACCATCGAACTGAGCGACCGCCGCCTGCCGGAGGTGGGTGAGTTCCACCTGCAGCTGCGCGAGGTGCTGTCGCAGCAGCAGACCGAGCAGCGCGAGCTGGCCGAATCGCAGTTCACCGTGCTGCGGCAGCTGGTCAACCGCCTCGGCTCGCAGGAAGGCGAGGACAAGCGCTGGCGCGAGCTGGTGCTGGACGTGCGCATGCACGTGGAGTTCATCGGCGTCGAGCTGGATGCGGAAACGCGCCAGCAGGTCGAGATCTACCGAAGCGGCGCCGGCAAGTCTGGTGGCCAGCGCCAGAAGCTGGCCACCACCTGCCTGGCCGCCGCGCTGCGCTACCAGTTGGGTGGTGCCGACAGCCAGTTGCCCAGCTATGCCGCGGTTGTGCTCGACGAGGCCTTCGACAAGGCCGACAACGAGTTCACCGCGCTGGCGATGAACATCTTCGACAACTTCGGCTTCCAGATGGTGGTCGCCACCCCGCTGAAGTCGGTGATGACGCTGGAACCGTTCATCGGCGGCGCCTGCTTCGTCGAAATCAGCGGCCGCCACGACTCCGGCGTGCTGCTGATCGAGTACGACGAAGAGGGCAAGCGCCTGAGGTTGCCCGAACGCAGCCGCCAACAGGCCAACGAACCGGAAGAAGCCGAGGCCTGAGCGCCTCGGGCAATCCACCTGTAGAGCCGAGCCATGCTCGGCTGCCCTTCGCGACCTGAAACAACGTGCCAACCAAGGTTGGCACCTGCCACGTCATAACGCCCCTCAAGAACCGCGGAACGTATCCCACGCCATCCGCGCGATCAGCACCACCACCAGCCCCACGAACAGCTTGCGGATGAACGGCGTGCCGCCCTTCAGCGCCAGACGCGTGCCCACCACCGAACCGATGATGTTGACCGCTGCCATCGGCAGCGCGAACAACCACAGGATGTTGCCGGTCGGCACGAAGAACGAGATCGCCGCCACATTCGTCGCCAGGTTCACCACCTTCGATGCCGCCGAGGCGCGCAGGAAATCCAGGCCGAAGAAGCGCACGAACAGGAAGATCAGGAAGCTGCCGGTGCCCGGCCCGAAGAAGCCGTCGTAGAAGCCGATCGCCGCACCGATGGCCAGCGCGATCGCCAGCTCGCGCCGGCCGATCTCCTGCGGCCGGTGCAGCGCGCCGAAATCCTTCTTCCACAGCGTGTAGGCCAGCATCGCGATCAGCAGTACCAGCACCAGTGGGCGCACCGCGTCCTTGGGCAGCAAACTTACCGCGGTGGCGCCGGCGAAGGAGAAGATGAAGGCCGTGCCTGCCGCGAACAGCACCGGCTTCCACGGGAAGCGTACGTTGCGCGCGTAACGCCAGGCGGCCGCGCCGGTGCCGAACATCGAACTGAACTTGTTGGTGCCGAACAGCATCGCCGGCGTCTGCTGCGGCAGCACGGTGAACAGGCCGGGTAGCTGCACCAGCCCACCGCCACCGACGGCGGCATCGACCAGGCCGGCGATGAAGGCGATCACCACCAGCCACCACAACTCAGGGGGAACCAGTTCCAGCACGGCGATCAATCGATGTGGGGGCGCGACAGCATACGCCTGTCCCGCACCGGCTGACCCGTGCCCCGCGTGGATCAATCCGCACAACCCGGCGACAATGCCCGCATGAGCCGAAAACCCTCCGATCCCTGTCCCTGCGGCCTTCCCGCCGATTACGCCGCCTGCTGTGGCCGTTTCCATGCCGGTGAGGCCGCACCCGATGCCGAGCACCTGATGCGATCGCGCTACAGCGCCTATGTGCGGGGGCTGGCGGACTATCTGCGCCAGAGCTGGCACCCGGATACCCGCCCGGCCGAGCTGGCGTTGGACGATGCGCCGGGCCAGCGTACGCACTGGCTGGGCCTGACCGTGCACGAACACACGGTCACCGGTGCCGACAGCGCCGAAGTACGCTTCACCGCCCGCTACCGCGTGGGCGGCGGCAGCGCGGTGAAGATGGCCGAGCACAGCCGCTTCCTGCGCATCGACGGCCGCTGGTACTACCTCGACGCTGTGTGAGCCTCAGCCGCCGCGTACCGCCAACACGCGCTGGCCGGCATGCGCGCGGACCTGGTTGCGGCCACCGTCCTTGGCTGCGTACAACGCCAGGTCGGCGGCCTTGATCACTGCGGCCGGCCGCCCATCCACGCGGCTGTCCGCCAGCCCGATGCTCACCGTCACCTGCACCGTCTGCCCGCTTCCGCCGCGCCCGCGCTGCTGGCGCCCCGTCTCATCGTCGCGGCTGCGGGTGCTCCGGTCGCGCAGCTGCATGCGGGTTTCCTCGATGGTCTGCCGCAGTGCCTCGACCGCATCCACGCAGGCCGCTGCGGGACGATCCAGGAACACCACCGCGAACTCCTCGCCGCCGTAGCGGAACGCCCGGCCACCGTCATCCACCCGGCCCAGGCGCGAGGCCACCAGGCGCAGCACATCGTCCCCGGTGTCGTGGCCGTGGGTGTCGTTGAACGATTTGAAGTGGTCCACGTCCACCATCGCGATGCTGTAGGTGCCACGCGCCCGTTGCAGGGTCTCATTGAATGCGCGGCGCCCCGGCAGGCCGGTCAGTTCATCGCGGAAGGCCATATGGAACGACTCCTGCAGCATCGCGCCCAGCAGCAGCAGCAGGGCCGCACTGGCCAGTGCCGGTAGCAGCACCGGCTGCAGGAACACCCTTGGCAGCATCCACCACAGGCACAGCAGGGCCAGCAGCATCGCCGTGTGCAGTGGGCGCGGATGCCGCCAGGCCTGCCAGCCCAGCGCGGCGGCTGCCAACAGGAACAGCAGGGCTGGCAGCTGTGCCAGCGCGTTCCAGTCGGCCGGAATCCAGCTCCAGTGGCGGTTGGACAGGAGATCGTGCATGCCACGCGGTTGCTGCGTGGCCAGCAGCAGGAAGATCATCAGCGCGGTGCCACTGGAAACGCCCCGCAGCAGCAGGTCGCGGCGGCGGCGGCCGCGCTCGGGCCACAACGCCAGGCCAGCGAACAGCAAGGGCAACCAGGCCGAAATGGCATGGAAGCGCAACGGTGTCAGCGCCGTGACATGGCCGCTGCGCAGGTAGCCACCCACGTCCTGGTGCAGCAGGGCGAACATCACGGCCACCACCAGCATCAGGCAGAGCGTACGCACCTGGTGGTAGAGCAGGGCAAGGCCGGCGCCGAGGCAGGCCAGCAGCCAGGGCAGGATGCGTTGGGCCGGACTGGCCACGTCTTCGTTGCCCAGTGCTGCCCACAGCACCACGGCAACCAGCACGGCGGGCAGCACGAACAGGTAATGCGCAGGCTGGCGGAGCGGATGCAGGGGCAAGCAGGAATTCCAGCGCGGTGACGACGCGGCCGCAGCATTGCCGTTAGCGGCGCCCGCACCGGCTTCTTGAATGCGGCGCGGTCACGCTTGTGAACGCAGTGACGTCGAACCATGACGTCGCACTCACCCGCCGGCGCCGATGCTGCCGGCATGGACAGCGTAGCCGCCGCCGTCGCTGCCCCGCAGCGCGATCTCGCCCGCCAGTACGCACGTGTGCGGGACCGCAGCGTGCAGTTGGCGGCCCCCCTCAGTGCCGAAGATGCCATGCTGCAGAGCATGGCCGATGCCAGCCCCAGCAAGTGGCACCTGGCCCACACCACCTGGTTCTTCGAACGTTTCGTGCTGGCCGGCTTCCCGGCTGCACCGGCGCATGACCCTGGCTGGGATTACCTGTTCAACAGTTACTACAAGAGCATCGGCCCGGCGCATGCACGGCCGCAGCGCGGGCTGCTGTCACGGCCCTCGCTGCAGCAGGTGCAGGACTACCGCTGCCAGATCGATGCGCAGGTACAGTCACGGCTGGACGCGGGTGATCTCGACGATCAGGCGCTGCAGCACCTGCAGCTGGGCCTGCAGCACGAACAGCAGCACCAGGAGCTGCTGCTCACCGACATCAAGCACGCGTTCTGGTCCAATCCGCTGCAGCCGGCCTACCGCGAGGACCTGCCTACCACCCCCGGCGCTGCCAGTGCCCAGGGCTGGATCGAATCGCCCGAACGCATCGTCACCGTCGGCGCCGCCTCTTGGCCGCACCACGCCGTGTTCGCCTACGACAACGAATCGCCGCCGCACCGCGTGCTGCTGCCCGCCCACGCCCTGGCCGAACGCCCGCTCAGCAACGCCGAGTACCGCGCCTTCATCGACGCCGGCGGCTACCGCGAACCGCGCTGGTGGCTCAGCGAAGGCTGGGCACTGCGCGAAACCGAAGACTGGCAGCATCCGCTGTACTGGGATGACACCCTGCAGCGCGAATACACCTTGGGCGGCTGGCGCGAACTGGATCCGCACGCGCCGGTCTGCCATCTCAGCTACTTCGAGGCCGACGCCTGTGCCCGCTGGGCCGGAGCGCGCCTGCCCAGCGAGTTCGAGTGGGAGGCTGCGGCCGCGTCTCAGCCGGTGCGGGGTCACTTCGCTGATGACGATCATCTGCATCCCCAGGTGGGGCAGGGCAGCGGCCTGCGGCAGCTGTTCGGTGATGTCTGGGAATGGACCCACAGCGCCTACGGCGCCTACCCGGGCTTCCGCCCCTTTGCCGGCAACCTCGGCGAGTACAACGGCAAATTCATGTGTGGCCAATGGGTGCTGCGCGGCGGCAGCTGTGCCACGCCCCGTGGCCATGTGCGCGCCAGCTACCGCAACTTTTTCATGCCACCGGCGCGTTGGCAGTTCTCCGGCCTGCGCCTGGCCCGGGATCTGTCATGAGCACGGTGCACGACGCGCTGCAGGCGCTGACCGATCTCACGCCCGGTCGCCAGCAGATCCTTTCTGACGTGGTGGCCGGGTTGTCGCGCACACCGCGCCAGCTGCCGTCCAAGTACTTCTACGATGCACGTGGCTCGCGCCTGTTCGAACAGATCACCCGGACCCGCGAGTATTACCCCACGCGCACCGAGCTGGCCCTGCTTTCGCAGGTACTGCCGGACATCGCCCGCAGCGTCGGCCCGCACCTGCACGTGGTGGAGCTGGGCAGTGGCAGTGGCCGCAAGACCGCACTGCTGCTGGCCGCGCTGCGTGAACCGGTGGCGTATACCCCCATCGAGATCTCGCGTGCCGCCCTGCTGTCCAGCATCGACCATCTGGCCCCGGCGCTGCCCGAGGTCGAGATGCTGCCGGTCTGTGCAGACTTCACCCGTCCCGTTGCCGTTCCCATGCCCGAACGCGAACCCGCGCGGAGGTTGCTGTTCTTCCCCGGTTCCACGTTGGGCAATTTCGTCGAAGAGGATGCCATCGCGTTGCTGCGCGCGATGCGCCAGACCATGGGCCGTGATGGCCTGGCCCTGGTCGGCATCGACCTGCACAAGGACCCGGCCCTGATCGAGGCGGCCTACAACGATGCACAGGGTGTCACCGCCGCGTTCACCCTCAACCTGCTGGCCCGCCTCAACCGCGAGATCGGCAGCGACTTCGACCTGGACGGCTTCCGCCACCGCGCCCGCTACAGCATCGCGCGGCTGCGCATTGAGACCGATCTGGTCAGCCAGCGGGCACAGGACGTCCATCTGGATGGCCGCACTTTCCATATCGAGGCCAACGAACCGATCCGCGTCGAATACAGCCACAAGTACACCGACGACAGCTTCGAAGCGCTTCTGCTGCCAGCGGGCCTGCAGCTCGTGCGGCGCTGGGATGCTGAAAGCCCGGCCTATGGCCTGCGCCTGTTGCGCGGCATATAGCCACCGGCAGCCGGCGCCGCTTCAGGTTCGATGGCGACGCTGCGCCTAAGATGGCCCTGCAACGGCAACACGGAGGACGCCATGCCCATTCTGACCACGCTCGGCCTGGCGGCCGCGCTTGCCTCGGCGCCGACAGCGCCTGCCGCCCCTGCCGCCGGCATCGATCCGGCGTTCAGCCGCTGCCTGTCGGGCCTGCAGGCCACTGCTGCGACACAAGGAATCCGTCCCGACCGCTTCAATGAAATCACCGCCGGCCTCACACCCGACCCCAGCGTGCTCGGCCTGCTCGATGCACAGCCCGAATTCACTACGCCGATCTGGGACTACCTGGCCGCGCTGGTCGATCGCCAGCGCGTGGACGATGGGCGCGCCCTGCTGCTGCAGCACCGCGACCTGCTCGATCGCGTGTCGGCCCAGTACGGCGTCGATCCGGCCACCATCGTCGCGGTCTGGGGCGTGGAGAGCGACTATGGCCGGGTGTTCGGCAAGCGCCCGCTGCTGCAGTCATTGGCTACGCTGTCCTGCGCCGGCCGCCGCCAGCCCTTCTTCCGCGGTGAGCTGCTGGCCCTGCTCAAGCTGATCGACCGCGGCGACCTCCAGGCACAGGGGCTCACCGGCTCCTGGGCCGGTGCCTTCGGGCACACGCAGTTCATGCCCAGCACCTATGCACGCATCGCCGTCGATGGTGATGGCGATGGCCGCCGCGATCTGGTCGGCAGCATTCCCGATGCACTGGCGTCCACCGCCAACTACCTCAAGCGCGCCGGCTGGCGCAGTGGCGAGCCGTGGGGCATGGAAGTGCGGATCCCCGCGGGTTTCAATGCCAGCCAGGCGGGGCGTACCCAACGTCGGGCCTTGGCCGACTGGCGCGTGCAAGGCGTGACCGCGCTGGATGGCAGTGCGTTGGCCCCGGCCAACCTCCCGGCCGACGCGCGTGCCGCCCTGCTGCTGCCGGCCGGCAGCAAGGGCCCAGCGCTGCTGGTGTTCCGCAACTACGACGCGATTTACAGCTACAACGCCGCCGAAAGCTACGCGCTCGCGATCGCCACGCTGGCCGACCAGCTGCGCGGCGGTACCGGGCTGGCCACGGCCTGGCCGACCGACGATCCCGGCATCGGCCGTGATGAGCGCCGCCAGCTGCAGACCCTGCTGCTGTCCCGCGGCCACGATATCGGCGCTGCCGACGGCATGATCGGCACCGCCACGCGTCGCGCGATCCAGGCCGAGCAGCAACGCCTTGGATGGGCCAATGCGGATGGGCGCGCCGGACAACGCATCCTGCGCGCGCTGCAGGAAGAGGCCGCCGCCATCGCACCCGCTGGGCAGAAGGCCTTGCCGGCGGCACGTTGACCGCGACATCATCGCCGCGGTCTTCAAGGAGCGTCATCGCATGCAGTTGAATCCGGACATCAGCACCGGCCTGTATCACGGCCTGGAGGCCTGGCACGTGCGCACCTCCAACGCGACGGCGGTCATCAGCGTGTTCGGTGGACAGCTGTTGTCGTTCATCCCCGAAGGGCAACCGGACCTGCTGTGGCTGTCGCCGCAACGCGCGGAGCTGCCGACGCCGATCCGCGGTGGCGTGCCGGTGTGCTGGCCGTGGTTCGGCCGCCAGGGGCAGGATGCTGATGCTCCCGCACATGGCCTGGTGCGAACCGCGCGCTGGGAGTTGCAGCACGCCGGGCAGAATGAGGCCGGCGACGTGGAACTGGGGCTGGCACCCTCCACGGCTGACCATCCCGGCCTGCGCCTGCAGATGCAGCTGCGCATCGGCCGCCAGCTGCGCCAGCAGCTGATCACCGAGAACACGGGAACGTCGCCGGTGACGTTCACCCAGGCCCTGCACAGCTACTTCCGCGTGGGCGATGCGCTCCGTGCCCAGGTCGATGGCCTTGATGGCCTGCAGTACCTGGACAAGTACGAGGACTACGCGCAGCTGCGCCTGCAGCAGGGGCCGTGGTCATTGCGCGACCCGCGTGACCCGGGCCGCAGTGATCGCATCTACAACGGTGCCGGCGGCCATTACGTGCTGCGCGATCCGGTGCTGCAACGGCGGATCGAGATCCGCAGCGAAGGCAGCCAGACCCTGGTGGCCTGGAATCCGGGCGCCGAGGCGGCGGCAAACATGGCGGATGTCGGCGATGGCTGGCGCGACTATGTGTGCCTGGAAGTGGCCAACGCCGGGCCTGGGCAGATGACCCTTGTGCCGGGCGCGCGCCATCAGCTGGTGCAGACCCTGGCCAGTTCCACGCTGTAAGCGCTGGCAGCAGTTTCAGTTTGTCGATGTGGGTAACAAGGATGGAAAACATGCAGGAAGCACAATGGTGGTACGCCAACGGCAGGCAGAGCGAAGGACCGGTGGATCTGGCCGGTCTTCGCCAGCTGCAGCAGGAAGGAACGGTTACGGCACGCACGCTGGTGTGGTGCGAAGGCATGCTCTCGTGGCGGCCGTTGGCGGAGCTGGAGCAGGTCTCAACACCCATCGCGGTGGCTCCGCCCCCGGATATCGACGCGATACCGGGGGTTGAGGGCATTGCGCCAAGTGTCGGCGACCCGTCCGATCCGTATCGTGCGCCTGCCGCTGCACCGGAGATGGCTGCGGCCGCCGGGCTGGAGGGCGAGATGGCCTTGTACGCCAGCGTGGTCGGCGGCAACTTCCCGGTCTACCGACAGCGCTGGCGCCTGGATCAAGGCATCGCCACGGGTGCCGGAACCTGGCACTGGCCGGCATTCCTGATCGGCCTGGTGTGGATGATGTACCGCAGGATGTACCGCCTCGCGGCGCTCTGGGTTGGCCTGCTGCTGCTGATCAGCGTGGTGGAGACCTTGCTGGATGTGCCGGATGGCCTGTCACTGGTCATCACCTTTGCGCTCAGCATCACCACCGGCATGTTCGGCAACAGCTGGTACCTGGCCCATTGCCAGCGACAGATCGCCCGCGCCCGTGCCGTGGCGGGGGGCGATGAAGCACGCATGCGCAACGAACTGGCCGCGCGTGGTGGCACCAGCGTAGTTGCCACACTGGTGGCCATCGTCATCATGCTGGCGGTGGGTACGGTTGGTGCTGTGCTGGCGGGATAGGCTGGATCAGCGACCCCCGCGGGGCCGCAATACCAGCAGGCACAGCGCACCGGCCACCAGGCCCCAGAACGCCGAGCCGATGCCGGCCAGCGTGACACCGGAGGCGGTGACCAGGAAGGTGACCAGTGCCGCCTCGCGGTCCCGCTCTACCGCCAGCGCACTGGCCAGGCTGTTGGCGATGGTGCCGAACAGCGCGATACCGGCCACGCAGGCCACCAGCTCCTTCGGGAAGGCGGCAAACAGTGCGGCAACCGTTGCACCGAACAGCCCGATGACGATATAGAAGGCCCCGGCGGCCATGGCGGCGGTATAGCGCCGTGTCGGATCTTCATGCGCATCGCGGCCCATGCAGATCGCGGCCGTGATCGCGGCCAGGTTCAGCGCGTAGGCACCGAAGGGCGCCAGCAACGTATTGACCACACCGATCCAGCCGATCAGCGGCGATACCGGCGCGTCGTAGCCGGACGCCCGCATCACCGCCACGCCCGGAATGTTCTGCGAGGCCATGGTGACCACGAACAAGGGCAGGGCGATGCCGGCCACCGCCGTCCAGGACAAGGAGGGGGTCACCCATTGCGGTACCGCCAGCTGCAGCTGCACCTGCTGTGCGTGCAGCAGGCCGCGGCTGGCCGCGACCGCGATACCGACCAGCAGGGTGGCGATGACCGCATAGCGTGGGAACAGGCGGCGTCCGGCCAGCCAGGTGGCAAACATCGCCAGCGCCAGCACCAGCTGGGTGTTCATGGCCACGAACACGTCCAGACCGAACCGCAACAGCACGCCGGCCAGCATGCCGGCGGCCAATGCCATCGGCACCCGCTGCATCAACCGGGCGAAGATGCCGGAGAACCCGGCCAGCATGCCCAGCACCGCAGCAAGCAGGAAAGCGCCGGTCGCTTCAGGGAGCGAGGCACCGCCGGCACCGACCACCAGCATCGCCGCGCCCGGCGTCGACCATGCGGTCACCACCGGCACGCGATAGCGCAGTGACAACCCGATGCAGGTGACGCCCATGCCCAGCCCCAGTGCCCACATCCAGGAGGCGATCTGTGCCTGGTCGGCACCGACGGCCTGCGCGGCCTGGAACACGATCACGGCGGAACTGGCGAAGCCGACCAGCACGGTAATGAAGCCGGCAACGAGGGCCGGCACTGAAAGGTCGCGCCACCATGCTTGCCGCACCTGCATGTTCATTGCCGTCTCTCCTGTGTGCATCCATGCATTGATAGCTGTTGCGGCGTTGACCGCGCAACGCGCGGGCAACGCCGCAGTGATCTTCGAGCGTACGTCATGCCTGATGTCGCGGTGCTTCTGTCATCACCATGCAAAAAAGCGCTTGACGAAATCTGCAGGATCTCTAGAATTCGCTCCCTTGCTGCAGCGCATCGCTTCTTCGGAAACGGCACGCGAACAGCGACGCCACCACCGACGAACGAGATGATCGAACGAAGGTGTTGACGGACTCGAAAAGTCCGGCATAATAGGCGGCTCGCAACGACGAAAGGCCCTCGGGGCCCAACGACGAAGCAGCATCGGCAACAACGTCCACTCCGGTGAGACGGCCTTGAAAAAAGGTGTTGACGAAGCGGAAAAGCCGGCTATAATGGGCGGCTCGCTACGAAGGAAACTTCGCAGCACACGGGAACGGCGCTGAGGCCACTTCCCCTGATCTTTGAAAGTATGCGCAGGTATCTTGTGAAGGCGCCTGCAGGAAGGATGATTGTCCA